>CASBRB010000239.1 GCA_949127975.1 Oscillatoriales cyanobacterium PMM_0019
ATAGTGTCAACACTTATATCGATAGCGAAGCGAGAAGAGCGAAGCGCAGATCGGCATTCCTCTCCCGCTAACACTCTTAGGGTATAGCAGGGAGACCCCTGCCGACATTCAGTTGGATTAAAATAGGGAATGCCCTCCCTAAAACTACTGTCAGCACCCGCAAAAGCTTTTTAGATGAAACTAATTAAACGTACAACCCTGGGATATCAAGAAGGGCGATCGGATAAAGTCTACGAAGTCGATCTGTGCCAAACTGGTGAAGACCGTTACGTCGTTAACTTCCGCTATGGACGCCGTGGCACTAACCTCAAGGAAGGTACTAAGACTGTTGCGGCTGTGCCATTAACCGAAGCGCAACGGGTGTTTGATAAGCTGGTAGCCTCAAAAATCAAAGAGGGCTATCGCGATAATACCGTGCCAATCAGTGATGCCCCAGTACCTGTGCCAACTAAGTCTGAGGATGTATCGGTAACAGGCGATGCCCGTAAGCAAGCTATCCTCAACCGTCTAGCTAACCGAAATTATCATAAATGGCCCATGGAAAGGGTTATCTGGCGTGCTGGCGAACTGAAAATCAGCGAAGCCACACCATTGCTAATTCCGCTTATCGGTACTGGCGACGCCCTGCGAGATTACTGCATTGCCGCTGCTTTGGGCTGGTGTGGCGGGAAGGGTGCTATTCCCGCCCTGATCAAGTTATATCAAAATTCCTCAACTCCTGAATTCGTTAACCGTATCGCCTTTGAAGCTCTGCTCAAACTCTCCGACGAGCCGACTAGGTTAGAATTACAGTCTGAAATTATAGAGTTGCTGCCGGAGCAACTACGCCCATTAGCCCGCAATGGCTCAGAGGTAGCATTTTCAACAGCACTCCGCACGTATCTGGAGAGTGGTGATTACAGAAATTTTGCTGTAATAGATATTATTTATCAAATTAACAATCAACTTGTTCGCCCAGCATTGCTGGAAATCTTGCGTACTGCGCCTTTTAAACCCAACTACTTTCAGCGGATTCGCCACATCTTCAAAATGGCTGAATATCGCCTGGATGCTGAAGTATTTGGCATCCTTGTCTACCGCTTCGAGAAGGAGTCGGCGATGTACCGCAGCAATGATTATTACCTCCGCCTTCCAGACGGCACTTACTTACGAAAGTATGAATATAGGTATGACAACGTAACCCGCAGGTATAAAAAATTTGAAAAACTTGAGTTTCAACAGGAATTACAGCGTCCTGATGCCAGAGTTGCCTACAGCAGCAATACTAGCAAGTATTTGGTACGGCGATTGTGGCGTAAACTAAATAGTCTGGGTGAGTTTGGCGACGCTAACTATATTACAATGGCTGTGAGCGTTCTTCTTCAGTATTCGGATGCCGATGCTGAACCAGTTAAACTGTCTACCTTTTATCGATGGCATCGCCCTGGCTGGACTCGCACCTCCTTCAGCCGCAACTGGGATGCCTATGCTGGCTACCTGACTTTTAATCATATCCTCTACGAAAATAGTCCGCGCTACGTGCTAATGCCAAATTCTCAGGGGTGGCGCTGTCGGGAATCCTATCAACCTGGAAACCCGGAACCAGATGTCCGAGAAGAAGCTTTTCCCCAACTTTGGGAGCAACACCCAGAGGCACTGCTACAGCTACTTAAGATAAGTAACTGCTACCCCGTTCATCATTTTGCAGTTAAAGCGCTGCGAGTCTGCCAGCAATTCTGTGCCCAAATCGATATTGATTCAGTAATCCAACTGGTAAATAAACCCTACGAAGTTACAGCACAACTAGCTTTTGAACTGGCAAGCTCCCTATATAACCCAGCTAATCCTCGCCTAGAACTAATTCTTGCTCTAGCTAACTGCTCGTTTCAGCCAGCACGTACCCAAGCTTATCAGTGGATAGAAGAACTGCGCGATCGCTTCCTCAACTCAAGTAATTATATCACTGCCTTAGTTACCAGTCAACACAGTGATACTCGCCAGTTTGCCCGTAGACTTCTAACTTCTTCGATTCTCTCCGATACCACTGCCAGAGTGTTAATCGGGCGGATTATTGCTGCTCTGCTAGCACTTGAGCCAACAGAAACACAAATGGCTAAAGAAATTGGCGAAACCTTGCTAGTCAGTTTTACACCACAACTGCGTAACTTAGGGTTTGGCGTCATCCTTGATTTGCTACAACATCCCATGCCGCAAATTAAAGAGTTAGGCGCTCAAATCCTACTCAACCACGAAACTAGGGCAGTTGACTTACCCTCAGAAGTGATTGACTTTCTGCTCAACTCACCTTATGAACCTGTGCGTGTTATTGGGGTGAGAATTTTTGGGCAGTTGCCTGATGAAATGCTGCTAAACCGCTACGAGTTGCTGCTAGGGATGGCAACCCATGAACTGGCAGATATGCGTACAGGTATTCGCCCTGTAATTCGCCGTCTGGGAATAGAATATCCAGATTTTGTTGCCCGGATGGTGACAGAACTAATTAACGTCTTGATGACACCGGAGAAGCACGAAGGAATCCACAGTAATTTAGTGCGGATACTAGGAGAAGATTTGCCTGGTTGGATGTCTGGTATTACTAAAGAGGCAACAATGCAGTTACTCAAAGCTGAATCCTCGGCGGCTCAAGAATTGGGGGGTTTAGTGCTAAGTTCAGAAAGCTCTCGCTTTTTAACCGATTTTGAGATTATAGATATCGTTAAGCTTGCCAATCACGAAATATTCTCGGTGCGTGAGGCGGCGCGACAAATGTTTTTAAAGAGTTTCGATCGCATCCGTGCTTCGGAGCAAGAAATGTTATCCGCAGTGCGGCTTCTAGAATCTAAGTGGGAAGATTCACGAGAATTTGCTTTTAGGGTTTTTCATACCGAATTCACTGACGCAGATTTTACTCCCTATATTTTAGTTAGTATCTGTGATAGCATTCGGGAAAATGTCCGCCAATTTGGACGCGATTTGGTAACTCGTAATTTTCAACAAAGTTATGGACAAGATTACTTGCTGAAATTTAGCGAACACCCCTCGGCAGATATGCAGATGTTTGTTACTAACTATTTGAAAGGCTTTGCTGTAGATAACCCGGAACGTCTGGAGCAATTAATACCTTATTTTGTTACCGTGCTATCTGGTGTTAATCGAGGTGGTGTTGCTAAAGAGCGCATTTTTGCTTTTCTGGATGCTGAAGCTCAGAAAAGCGAAGCGGCTGCTAGGGTTGTGGCTGAAATTCTTAGTAGGCAGTCTGTTACTTTGGTAATTGGCGATAAGGCGAATGCTATTCAGATAATGCTGAAAATTCGTCGGCTTTATCCGGAAGTTCCACTGCCGATTCGGGTTAAGTCTGTTAGTCTGGTGGAGAGTGTCTATGATTAGGGTTTTTTTAACGCAAAGGTTCGCTAAGGTTTCGCAAAGGGCGCAGAGTGGTAGACTGGACTTGGGGGCAATCCCCTGTGGTTGATCCTTTATATGCCCTGAATAAGTCCTGACTTAACTAAAATTCAACCAGCTAATAACCGTTTCAACTGTCACGTCTAATTCGATTCCTTTTAAAGTTGGCAATGGTGTTGCACCTTTGTACAATTCCACTTTTTGACCGGGAAATACTGCTAATATACTTTCTTCTTCTGGATCTATTAACCACCCTAACTCGGTGCCTTGTCGGGAACAATGCAGTAATTTAGCAAGCACTTTGGTTGAGCTTTTATACTTGTAGTCATAGGTCAGCTCTCCTAAGTGTTAACTGGATAGTATCATTGTATACGATCGCTCCACTACCTCCCAAATACCAAAAAACTCATTCAAGATTATCTAAAGGAATTTCGACTAATTTTTTTCTTTGCTTAACGTTTTCTATCGCCTGTAATAATCTTTGTTTATTTACCTCGGATTTCAATAAATAGTCTGTCTCGTTAAACTCGGAAACAGTTATTTCTATTTCCTGGTCTCCATAAGTAGCTTTTAAGTCTTCTAAAAAGCTCTCATCAAGTGTACTAGCTTTTAACCGATAGGTTGTTGACATTTCGATCAATTATTTTCCTCTATCTATATATTAAATTAATCACTACCCTAGTATAGCTAATAACTCAGATCGGTTTTATCTATCTTTAGATAGGTAAAGACAGATCGCGATTAAATGAGTGACATTCTCTGCTTCTTAGCAAGGTAATGTTCATCTAAAGCCCGTCTAAGAATCATTTTGATTACGGCTTCACGACTGATATTAAGTTCCGAGGCTATTTCATCAAGTTCATCGAGCATAGAATGTGTAATATCAAGCTGAGTAGATATAATATTCTGAGATCTTCGTGCAGTGATTAAGTGGGGTGTGCCTACTCTGGTGGTGGTTGGGTCGAAATACCGATCGATAATTTCTTCCCCGGCTTCAATTTTTTGTTCTAATTCATCGGTAGTAATATTGTTCATAAATTTCTCTTTTATTCATTATAGGTTAAAGGCGATCGCTCCTCAAGCTCCCCAAAGAGCGATCGCACTCATGCCCCAATAATACCAACTGGACTTACGCACTGCCGCTACATATAGCGGTTGGTAGGGGCAATCCCCAAGTGGGTTGCCCTACATATGCCCAGGCTGCGTAAGTCCTTCTCGGATTTCAATAAGTAGTCTGTTTCGTTAAACTCGGAAACAGCCGACGGGTAGCACTGGGGATCTCTTCCTCATCGTCTTGGTAGCACTCTTTCATTCCTTCCCAAGCCTGATAAAGCTCATCAAGTGCTTCTTCTGGGAAATCGCCGAAGGCTGATACATTTGGCATTTCAACCAAGTGGACTAGCCACTGATTATCCTCATCGCGGTACAATTCGATCGAGTACCCATCCCAATCATAGTCTTGATAGTCGCACCTGTTTCGGTGTCATAAGCCTCCAAAAACTGTCTTACCATCCTTCATAGGTTGAATGGACAAGCTGCTACAGTACTCTGCCCACCCTGAATTATAGCCATTTCCTTAGTATCGAAATAAAATATTGTTAAGGCAATGGTGGCACAGTAGTAGAACTTTATCAAAAGGTGATTTATGGAATTTAATTACGCTTACAAGGGAAATACTGGTGTGATCGATCGCGGCGGTAGTACCCAAATGTCGTTTTCTCCCGATCTCAAGCGTCCGCCTACTTATTTTATCGGTGAATTACGTCAGAATGTAGCATTTCGAGAAGCTATTAGTGCTTTGCACGATGTAGTTGTTTCCGATATGCGGTTCAAACCAAAAGATAAAACTGCTTATAAAGAGTGGCGAGCGCAGCAGGAGGAAATTGACTGGCAGCTAGTGGCAGCGCAGCGCCAAGAAGTTGCTGGACGAATTAAGCCGTTGCAAGAAGAATTAAAGGAATTGAATCAGCGCAGCTATGAGCGTCTCAAGCCTTATTATGATGCTAGAGAGCGCTTTCGGCGGTACGTCTGGGCAAAACAACTAGACTTTTATTTTGTCTTCGATCCCGTGATTACGGTTCATCCAGATGAAGTGTTTTTTGAGTGTTTTAGCGTAGATGAATCCAGCTATGGGCGTCTGGGCGCTAGTTATGAGGTGTTTAAAAATATCAATGAGTTTGCTTGCGGCACCACTAATGTTGATTACTCGGCGGCTCTTTATGACGAGTTTCAGAAAATCCGCAGCTATAAGTCTACCAGGTTAGAGGTAGATCCTTCAGGGTTTGAGGTTCAAACTACTAACGAAGAAGCTTACAAGGAAGTAAAAATCGATCTGCCGGATAGTTGGGTGAGAGGATTTCTCCAAGTTAGTTCGGCAATGTCGTTACCAGCGACGCGGTTTGATTTGCATCCGATGGATATCTACAATATGTGTTTTGTACTGCGCCGTCATAAGGAACAAAAAGGGCCGCGTAGTATGCGCTATCATCTAAAACCTGGTGAGCCAGTGCGGGTGGTGTTCGAGCCTTGGGAAATTGAGGTGGTTTGTGCCCGATCGCTCTACACTGGACTAGAATCAAAAGTAATTCGCGTCTGGGGACGTCGCCGCCTCCACATCCTCGAACGTCTCATCCCTGTTGCCAAAAAATTTACCGTGTACTTACTCGGTACTGGTATGCCTTCCTTCTATGTTGCCGATTTAGGCGATATGTCGTTTACACTAGGTTTATCAGGATGGACGGCTAACGACTGGGCGCAGTCAGGCAACTTTGACTTAATGGCACCTCGTGCTGATGTAGATGCATGGACGCAGCAACGGATTTTTGATGCTCTCAGGGAAAACTGGGTAGAAAATCCTGATACTCTTGCTCAACGCCTGAAACTTAGCCGTACAGCCGTTCTCGGTGCTTTAAGTGTCTACACCCAGGCAGGAAGGGCAATTTATGACCTCAATAAGCAAGTTTACCGTGTCCGAGAACTCAGCCGCGAACCATTACCGATGGAGCGGCTGCGTTTTGCTAACGAGCGAGAAGAAAGCACCACTCGCTTCTTAAGTCAAAATGCTGTGCAAGTCACTTCCTCAACTGCTGATACTGCTGGCAGCATCACTCTGCAAGGCAATGTCAGCGATAAGGGAAAAACTTTTAAACCATCCTTGACAGTCGATCGAGATGAGCGTATAATGCATGCAGAATGTAATTGTAATTGGCACCAGCAAAATAAGCTGTTTAAAGGTCCTTGCGAACACATTCTAGCGTTGCGTATGCAACAGGCTCGTCAGTTTCAATAAAATACGCGCACCAGTTCAGTTGGTAAACAGCCTTGCAATCTGGGCGGTGGATCGCCGTCCTTGCGCTTAGCCTGAGCATGCATCACTAGCCTGCTCTTAACTGTGCGGGCTTTCGGGTAGTATTGCTATTACGGTTTGGTTTCCGTGAAACTAATGAGCAATACTACCCGAGCCCGCTTGAGTTGAGCAGTCTAGTCCTGAGGGGTTTACGAAGGGATAACTAGCTAGCTGTGGCGCGTGTTTTTTTTCCTAGCCTAACTATTGCATTATGTCCGATCGACCACGCACCCGCCAAGAACTATACGATCGCATCCGCGAAATAGGCACAGAAGAATTCATCCTCGAAGAGATGATTCGCTATGGATTCTGGCCTGCTGAAGGCGAAATGGCAGAAGATCCAGCAGATGAAATCCGTCGCAGGGGGGAACTCCAGCGAGAACTTGCTGAACTGCGCCGGGAAAACTCTCGCCTCCACAACGAGAAGGCACTCCGCAAACAAATGCTCCAGCAACGGCTCGCTGAATCGCGGCGCAAGCGTCAGGAGACGAAAGAACGGCGGGAACGCAAACGGCAAGAGCGTGCTGAGGCATGGAAGCAGCAGAAGCAACAGGACATTACCTATCTTGGTGAAGATGTATCTGCTGGGCTGAATCATACGGGATGTGATGAGCAGCGTTTACAGAGTTATGGGTTGCCCATATGTGGCACAGCCGAGCAGATTGCTGGGGCGATGGGGATTACTGTGGGGCAGTTGCGCTTTCTGGCTTTTTCCCGCAAAACCTCTACAATTTCTCACTATATCCGCTTCAAAATTCCTAAAAAGACGGGAGGGGAGCGCCTAATTTCAGCACCAATGCCTCGCCTGAAGCAAGCACAGCATTGGATACTAAGCAATATTCTGGAAAAGCCAGAACTCCATGACGCAGCTCACGGCTTCCGCCTTCATCGCTCTATCGTTAGTAATGCCCAGCCTCATATCGGCTCTGACGTAATTATCAATTTCGATCTCAAAAACTTTTTTCCCTCAATTTCTTACAAGCGAGTTAAGGGACTTTTTCAATCATTCGGCTATTCAGAAGCTGCCGCCACAATTTTCGCTCTGCTGTGTACTGAGCCAACGGTTGAAGAAGTAGAATTAGACTGTAAAACCTATTATGTTGCTATCACAGAGCGACACCTGCCGCAAGGTTCCCCCGCCAGCCCTGCAATTACTAACTTACTGTGTCGTCGCTTAGATAGGCGACTACAAGGGATGGCAGAACATCTAGGCTTTGTTTATACGCGCTACGCTGACGATCTGACTTTTTCTGCTTCTGGAGATAATCTTCGCCATATTTGTAACGTACTGAAACGTACAGAGTCAATTGTTACTCACGAAGGTTTTACCATCAATCAAGATAAAACTAGAATTCTTCGTAAAAATCGGCAGCAGGAAGTCACGGGCATTGTAGTTAACAGCAAACTCAACGTCTCTAATAAGATGCTGAAACGTTTCCGCGCTACACTGTATCAGATTGAAAAAGATGGCCTAGAAGGTAAGCACTGGGGTAACTCTTCTAATATAATATCCTCGATTCAGGGTTTTGCTAATTTTGTAGCGATGGTTAACCCTGAAAAAGGTGCCGAGTTCTTAGAGCAGTTACAGCGCATCAAAAATAAATATGGACACATGCGGTAGAATCAATTAGCTTTTATCCTGAATCTAAATATATGATACAAGACGACAACAAGCGATCGCACTCACCAGCAGAGAAAGCCGAAAACCCAAAGGTAGCTTACTGCGTACACTGTGAAAGCCTCACAATTGCTGTAGACGATGAATCCGGCTATGAGTTGTGCGGTAAGTGCAAGTGTGCTTTGCCTTTTGGAGAAGATTACGATCGTAGCTTGGTGTGTTTGATTGAGGACTTATCCCACGCAGTTGGATTTTGTAAAACTTTGGAACTGGTAGCGCAGTGTGTGGAACTCAACACTGAAAATGACACTAACCGCGCCCAAACATGGTAACCTGTTTTAGAATTAATCAAGCAAGCCCACCAGGAAGCGATTAAGGCTGAATCTGTAGTCGAGTTAATTATAACAGATAGGATCGTCCCCGATGAAACTATCTCTTAGAGGTCAGAAACTCATATCAGCTTTATTGGGAGCAGTAGCAATCATCTACGCTTCAACTTGTCTATTCTTATTTCAAAGGCAGCGCCACTTTATTTTTCAACCTAGTCCGCTTATTTGGAGGGTTCCCAGCTCTCCTTATGAAGATGCGTCGATACCCGTTGCTAACGACACTTTACACGGCTGGTGGTTTCGGGCCCCATCCCCGAAGGAAAAACTTACTGTACTCCCAAATGAGCCCAGCCGAATTCTCACGTCTCCTAGTGTTCTTTTGTATATGTGTGGGGCAGGTAGAAATATGGCTGACTACCTGGCAAGGGTAGACGGACTAAGGCAGTTAGGCTTTAGCATTCTTATTATTGACTACCGAGGCTACGGGCAGAGCAAGGGAAATTTTCCCAGTGAAGTTCAGCTTTACCAAGATAGTCAGGCAGCTTGGAATTATTTAGTTCACCAGCGACAAATACTGCCGAAGCAAATTTTTCTCTATGGAGAGTCTTTGGGAGGGGCGGTTGCCATAGATTTAGCCGTGAAGCATCCTGACACAGCAGGGCTGATTGTACAAAGCTCGTTTACATCTATGGCAGCGGTGGTGAAGAAAACGGGGTACTTCCGGTTGTTTCCTGTGGATTGGCTACTAACTCAGAAGTTTGACTCGCTCTCGAAAGTGCGATCGTTGCGTGTTCCTGTATTATTTATTCACGGCAAAGCTGATACTAGAGTTCCTTGGGACATGAGCCAGGAACTATTTGCGGCTGCCCCTGAACCGAAAGAACTGTTTCTGATTCCAGATGCAGGTCATAGTCGTATTTACCAGGCTAATAAATCTTATCTGAAAGCGATTCAGCAGTTTGTAGAACAGGTGCCGTCTAGAGGCTATGTACTCCATTGGGAAGCATTGGATGAAGATATCAGCACGGAAGGATTATTACGTGGAGCGCCAGCGCCTCGAAATCTCCAAAACTTAGTATCAAAATAGGCGAAGCCCAAACTCATTAAAAGACCAACTAGGAAAACAAAATCAATGAAAAACGCCCTTAATGTTGCCCATTACTTCCTCAAACGTCTTGATAGAGAAGCTGGAGATACCAGGTCTCCCCTCAAACTGCAAAAAATACTATATTATGCCCAAGCTTGGAGTTTAGTTTTAAACAATAACCCTCTATTTACAGAAGAAATTGAAGCCTGGGTTTCTGATCCAGTGGTGCGTGAGGTTTGGAATGAATATCAGGCTTATAAATATCGAGACATTCCTGAACCAGAAGACTATAGAGTAAACAAAATAAAATACCCAAGCCGTCTGAACATCAACAAGCCAAGCGCATTTCTGCAAAATCGACTCAACTTGTTCAAGCTGTTAATACCGATGATGCAATGCTAAACCCCTACTTTCACCTCGCGCTGCTGTTATCAGTACACCAGAATCTATAAAAGTTTTCTTACCACTCACTCAGTTTTGCCCCGACGTTCAGTAACTTCTCGTTTAATTTCCTCCCATCCCAATAAAGGCTGACCTGAAGCCACAATTCGGGAACGAATCTCCCAGAGTCGTTTACCTAATGCTGTTTTTGGTTGGTAAGATGTTTCTGATGGTGTGTTTATTACTTTAGAGTTACTAGGGTTCTCAACCTGACTTGTTATAATGTTGGTTCTAGATTGCTCAACCATTTTCTCCTCCTTCGACTGCAAGTATTTTCTCTGCTCCAACGGTCAACGGTCAATAGCCAATACTCAGAGTATACCACTTTAGGCTGGTAGCCAGCTAATATATCAGATTCAAACTGAGTTATAGGTAGATACAAGTATCATTAACCAAGGCATTAAAAAAGCTGGACTTTTTTTTTGCGACTAACGTTTTGGATGAGCAAGAGTTAAGTAATGAAGTCTTCCAGTTAATCGACTGATGAAAGTGCATATTCCTCTTCAAATTCCCTATTATGCATTTTAATTGCTTCTTCGAGCGTAGGATAGAGATTATCCCTCTTGTCAGGTGACTCCTCAATAAACAATTCCAAAAATTGCTTGTCTAAATTTCTGGCTTGTTCTTCATTGATTGGAATATGATAATAATCAGCACTCTGGACGCAATAAAAATTGTCCGTTAAACGCTGAAAGCAGCGATATCTCACTGCTGTTGTAGCATCAACTTTTTCCCAAACATCAATTGCTTTGAACATGGCTTTAATTTAAGGGTATCCACTTTCCAGATAGGATTCTCTTCTGAGTGTTAGTTTTTGAGTTCTTAAACTGTGTAATCTGCTTGTTGATTGCTAGATCAACAATAACTACTCTATCTCCTTTTACATAGACATTATATCCGGTTTCAGTATCCTTAAATTGCCGACCTTCTCTGACGACTCTATTGAAATCCCCAACCTGACGATGCGGATTTCCTTGCAGGGCTTCGTTTGCCCTTTCCTCAGCATGAGGGATCTTGCCTTCAACTTTTCGGTCTTCATTTTCCTCCGTCATCTTTAACTTTCCTGAGGTGACTGGTGCAATCAACCTGTGGCAGATGCTAAATGTTTCTGTAGTGTCGCTTGTGGGATCGGTCCTTGCAAGTGGCTCCAAGGTAATACTAAATCTGTTGACCAGTTAGTATGGACATAGAAATCTAAATCAGGTAAAGTCCCCCGCAACTCTTTGAAGGCACGGCGGTAACTGCCCTGCGAGTCGCCGTAGTGTCGAGTTAATTCTAACAGATGAGATAATCTCCGATCGCCCCTAGATAATAATGCCTGAATCACTGACCAATTATAACTTTCCGGTCTAAACTCTATCCCCTGCGACGACAGTTGCTTCTGCAACCACTTCAGTCGCTTTTCTGCTTGGGGATTGACGCCAAACCACTGAAACGGCGTGTGGGCTTTCGGTACAAAGGTGCTGCAACCCATCGTTAGCCGTAAACCTGGTGCAGCTTTCTTAATTTCTCGCATCATTGCTACTGTTTGCTCTAAGTCAGCAGGCTCCTCTGAGGGGATACCTACCATCCCGTAAAGTTTCAGATTACTTAACCCACCTGCCAAGGCATTCACCGCAGCTTGGATTATTTCATCGTTATTTAGCTTTTTATTGATGAATTGCCGTAACCGGGGTGAGCCACTTTCAACGGCAATGGTAAGCGATCGCGTATCCCGCTGTGCTAAAATCTTAGCTAACTTCACCGTTACCGTATTTGTTCGCACCGAGGCAATACTCAGCCGCACACCATCGTATTTCGGCTGAATAATATAATCTAACAGAGTATCAAATTCTGGATGCTGGGTAACAGACGCCCCTAGCAAGCCGATTCTGTCTGTCACCGTTAACCCTCGCTCAATCGCTGGGATTAACGAATCTTCCAGGCTTGCCGTGCGAAATGGTAGAGTTAGATAACTAGCTAGACAGAAACGGCACATCTCTGGGCACGATCGTACCACTTCCACCATGTAGATATTTTCCCAAGCGGCTTGCGGTGTAACTACGGTTGAGGCAGATAAGACATTACCCCGGTAAGTCTGTTTTTCTACCAAGCTAGGAATTTCCCCATCTATCGGCTCGATAGACTTGATAAAACCAGATTCGTATTCAACCTGGTACAAACTAGGAACATAGACTCCTGGTACTTGTGCTAGACGCCTGAGCTGGGGAAGCCTTTCGCAATATCGGACATCTTGGTAAGCTTCAATAAAATTACCCAGCAGGTTTTCCCCATCCCCCAGCAAAATGACATCAAAAAAATCAGCGAAAGGTTCTGGGTTGGCAGTCAGCACAGGACCACCACCAAATATTAACGGATCTTTATCGGAACGAGCAGAAGCTCGGATGGGAATTTTCAGGAATTCTAGCAACTGCAAAATGTTGACATAATCCAGTTCCCAAGACATGGAAAAGCCAACTAATTCAGGGTTTCTGGGCAGATGTTCATGAGTATCTGTGAATAGGCGACTCACCTGCACGTCAGAGCGCATTGCCAAAGTTGCCCAGACGACTTGATAGCCTAAGCTGGTGATGCCAACGCTGTACTCATTAGGAAAAGCAAAAATAGTCGGTATAGCATCAGCGTCGGGTGTCGCCGGTGTAAATAGCAGGCGTTCGGAGAGAAATACAGATGCAGTCACAGGTTATCAGCTTTGGGATACTATAGCAGGAGTCAGGAGTCAGGAGTCAGGAGTCAGGAGTAAAGCCCTTACTGTGACTGGAGTTGGGATTGAGAGAATGTGCTAACCGCCTTGCGCGGTTGCTATATCTCAACCATATCTAATTTTAAGCGATAAAATTATCAGGTTAAAAATCAATGTAAACAGGTTGGCAACAATTACCGGCCAAGACTGAATACAAATTCCGTATACTAGCCATAGAAACACCCCAATACAAAAAGTTATCAGCATTTGCATTGACACATCTTTAGCTGATTTTGATTTCCATGTTTGAGCCAGTTGAGGTAAAAAAGCGACTGTTGTTAAAGTCGCGGCGGTAAATCCTACAATAGTGATGAAAATCATGTTTCAGATTTGACAAATATATCGGGGAAAATTATAATATACCTTTTCTTAGACAACGCATCGCTGGAATGCGTCATCCCCATTTTAAAAAATAAGGGGCTGACGATTCCACATCTGGCACTTTCTTTTCTTCCGGTGAAACTTTATTCAGGGAAGTATAATAGTTTAACTGGCTTGGAGCCTAGGGCTGTAAAAAATATAGGCGCAAATTTCGCTCCAAGCCTTAAAATAAGCAAGAAGTAAGAGCAAGTACTACGCTGGCTGGTGATATAGTAAGGAGTTGACGTGTCAAAGTTCTTCCCAAATCTCAAGGATATATCGAGCAAGCTCAATGGCTCAACGTCAACGGAACCCGAATCGGCGTCTGCCACTGACGCTCCAGCAAAACAGCGGCTCAGACAGATGACAGTGCGTCGGCAAGTGAAGCGAAGGCTATTGCAGTTGCAGCGCGTCTCCAGGAAGTGCATTCCGCCTGTGTTGCTTAAGCCACTTACTGGTCCCAAACCCCTGTATCGCTACTTACTGTTGGCGGGTTTAGGTGTCAGTGGCACTTGTGTTGCCCTCGGCGTCGGCTGGTTGTCTGTAGAAAAAAGCTTGCCGGAAGTTAAAGCCGCCGATGTCATCAGCTATGCGCGATCGGGCACATTGACGATCGCAGCGGCAAACGGGACTATACTGGAACAAAGTGGACCAGTCACCAGAGAAAAACTGAAAATTTGGCAAATTCCACAACCTCTGATTAACGCCTTCATCGCTACAGAAGATCGACGCTTTTATCAACATCATGGAGTCGATTACCAAGGCATTCTCCGGGCAGTTTTTTCTAATTTACACGCCGGGGGTGTGGTGGAAGGTGGCAGTACCCTGACTCAACAGTTGGCGAGAATTGTCTACCTCGACCAAAAACGCAGCTTCACGCGCAAAATCAAAGAATTTCGCTTGGCTCAAAAAATTGAGCAAAACTTGAACAAAGAGCAAATTCTAGAGCGCTACCTAAATTTGGTTTACCTAGGAGAAGGGGCTTATGGAGTTGCAGATGCCGCCTGGGTTTACTTCAGCAAGCCCGTGGACGAACTGACTTTGCCGGAAATGGCGTTACTTGCCGGATTGCCACCAGCTCCTAATGAATACTCGCCTTTTGTCAACAAACAAGCAGCCTTAGCGCGTCGCAATATAGTATTACAACGGATGCAGGAGGCTGGGAATATTACACCGGCTGAAGCCAAAGCCGCCTCAGCAGCACCAATAACTTTAACACGCAGTCCTCTGAAAGATTCAGAGCGGCAAGCGCCTTATTTTACTAAATACATCGAACTGGAACTGCCCAAGTACCTTTCGCCACAACAACTCCAAGCCGGGGGGGTAACTGTGGAAACCACTCTGAACCCAGAATGGCAGAAAATAGCAGAAGAAACCGTGAAAAACACCATTGCAGAAAGTGGTCGAGGCTATCACTTTAAGCAAGCGGCTCTAGTGGCGATCGATCCCCGTAGTGGTAAAATTAGGGCGATGGTAGGGGGTAAGGATTTTTACCACAACCAATTCAATCGCGTCATCCAAGCTAAGCGTCAGCCCGGTTCTACTTTCAAGGCGTTTGTATATACTACCGCGATCGCTGCCGGTTTCGATCCCTACCGTTCCTACCTTGATTCACCCTTAGACGTAGACGGCTATACACCCAAAAACTTCTCTCCTCACTATCGGGGCTGGATTACCATGCGGGATGGCCTAATTAACTCCATTAACGTGGTTGCCCTGAAAGTATTAATGGATGTGGGATGGGACCCGACTATCCAAGTAGCCCATAAAATGGGAATAGAATCGGAACTGCAACCCTTTTATTCTCTGGCATTAGGTGGATCTGAGGTGAACCTACTAGAGCTAACCAGTGCTTACGGCACCTTTGCCAACAAGGGTATGCATGTAAAGCCTTATGGCATTCGCCGCATTTTTGACGCCAGCGGTAAAATCATTTACGATGAGAAAATAGAATCGAGTCGTGCGATCGACGAAGAAACATCTGCGATTATGACTTGGCTGCTACGGGGCGTGGTGAACGAGGGTACTGGTAGGGCGGCGCAGTTAGATCGACCTGTAGCTGGTAAAACTGGCACCACTGACGAAGCCCGCGATCTCTGGTTTGTGGGTTTCATTCCCCAACTTGTGGCGGGTGTCTGGCTCGGCAATGATAACAATGATATTACTTGGGGGAGTAGCGGCATTGCCGCCGACACCTGGCACACATTTATGGCGAAAGCGATCAAAGACATACGCCCAGCGCCGTTTCCACCGCTACCCGAAGATTACGGAGACCGCAAAGCCCAGATCCAAGTACAGCCTATCCACCCGAAACATATCCGAATTGGCGATCCAGATCCAGAAAAAAGTTCTGACGATAACAACTCCAGGACTAGAACCCTCCGTCAGCAAAGTGACGATGACAACACCCCCCGCTATCAGCGCCGCAGCAGGAGGCGTCAACAAAATCAAGATGATATGTGAATTTGAGAGTTGTTCCTCCTGAAACAGGATTTTCCCTCTAACTTCTGGAAGATAAATGAGCCCGGAGATTTTGCTACGATACCGGAAAAACCAATCGGGAGTTTACAATCAATGAATTTAATTTTAGAAGTTGCTACTAATCAGCCTCATTTTCCCATCTCTGCTGCTGCTGTTTTAGTCCTTGGTTTTATTGCAGCGGTGACAATAGGGTCTGTCGCCTGGTATAACTCCAAGCGTCCCGTAGGCTGGGAAGATAAGGGACGCCCTGACATTGTGCCTGAGGTCAAAAAAGAAGCAACTCCCGGTATTGGCAAACCTAAGGGTTAACAGCAGTTGCCATAAATTCTAGAAAATTCTAGAATTGTTCATCCGAGTTGGAACCCCCCGATTTCTAATCGTGGGGTTGTCTCAGTGAGAGGCAGTCAGTCTGCTCATCGCAGTGCCAAATCAGAGCGCAGGGTTAAATTTAAATCGGTGTTGGGGTTAATGGAGACAACACTAACTGACTTATGACCTAGGAACACCTGAGAGAGAGTGCCCAGAGCCGCACCACCCAAAACTTTTATGGCGCTGATCTGGCGATTACCTGTGACAGCAGAAATCCCGGCTGCCGCTGCGGCACCGACTGCTGCACCCTTCAAAAGACCACCTGTATCACTTCCCTTAGTGATTTCTTGAGTTTGAGTAATGGCATCAGAGGCAGCATCTATAGATATGCTTCTCCTGCCGTAGGTATCGGAAATAATTAATTGGTTGGCAACAAACTGGGAGCCAGCGCCTACATTTGCTGGTTGAAGTTTACCAACAATCTGACTGCCACGAGGAATTAATAAGTCTCCGCTACGGGATCTAATGTTGGCTGGTACTGTTAAGGTTAGATCTACGCTTTCGGTAGGACTTATAACAATCTTCTGTGCTTGGTCGTACACTACGGGAATACTCGTGCCATACGGAATGGTAGCTCCATATTGAGTATTGTTCGGATTTGGTTGCGATCGAGATGGATATGTTGGTTGTGATGGAAACAATCCAGCAGACGCAGG
>CASBRB010000240.1 GCA_949127975.1 Oscillatoriales cyanobacterium PMM_0019
AGTTTAATAGGTAAATATTAACATGAATCTTAACCAAGTCCCCCCCCTAAATAATGCCATTCAGCGGACGTTGTATGAGCTAGCCGGACAAGGCATATTTACAACAGATACCAACTTAAATATTAATAGCTGGAATCATTGGCTGGAAATATACAGTGGTTACACCGCTGAAGAAATGATTGGGCGAAATTTGTTCCAAGCCTATCCAGAACTAATTCCACGTCGGTTAGATCGGTTTTATCATGAAGTCCTAGAAGGACAAGTGGCAATTCTGTCCCAATCCTTGCATGACTATCTCCTGCCGATGCCACCGAACTTAAGCCATTGTACATTAACGCATATGTTGCAGAGTTCCCGAATTGTACCCCTGAGGGAAAACGGGCATACCATCGGCACACTCACAATTATCGAAGATGTGACTGAGCGAGTGATGCGGGAAGCAGAACTACAACACCAGATTGAGGCACTAGAAAGAGCAGAACAAACAGTACGTTCAACTCAGGCACGTTTACAACGCTTGCTGACATCAAGCCCAGCCGTAATTTATACCTGTATGCCAGCAAACAATTATCTCACTACTTACATCAGCAACAACGTCACTGCCCAACTAGGATATCCACCGCAGTATTTTATCTACAAACCTAAGTTTTCCACAGATCTTATACACCCTGAGGACGCCTCTGATATTTTCGCTGAGTTGCCACGCCTATTTAAACAGGGGTATCACATACTTGAATATCGCTTCCTGCTCCAAGACGGGACTTATCGCTGGATGCGCGACGAGATGAAGCTACTACGAAATCCCGATAACAGCGTGCAAGAAATTGTTGGTGCCTGGTATGACATCACGGAATCCAAGCAGGCGCAAGCGCAAATCCAAGAGCAAGCCGCTCTATTGGAAGTCACCACCGACGCTATTATAGTCCAAAATTTGAAGCATCAAGTTTTATTTTGGAATCAAGGAGCCGAACGCTTATACGGTTGGAAAGCAGAAGCAGTCATTGGTAAAAATATTAAGCAACTTTTGTATAAAGATATTTCGTTACAACTCGCAGATGCTGAAAATAGCGTTCTTAAGAAAGGCGAGTGGCAAGGTGAGTTGTATCAAGTTTCAACATCTGGTAATGAAATAATTGTTGAAAGTCGCTGGACACTTGTACGGGATGAAAGAAACCAACCAAAATCAATCCTGACTGTTAATACAGATATTACTGAAAAAAAACAACTGCAATCTCAGTTCCTTCGCGCTCAGCGTCTTGAAAGCCTCGGTACCCTTGCTAGCGGCATCGCCCATGATTTGAATAATGTATTGACACCAATCATGATGTCAGTGCAACTACTGCAATTAAAAATCCAAGATGAGCAAACGCAAGAGTGGCTTTCGATACTAGAAACAAACGTTAGACGTGGGGCAGATTTGGTGAAACAAGTTCTGTCGTTTGCACGAGGTTGTCAAGGAGAGCGAAATCTTCTACAAATACGACACATAATTGGGGAAATTAAGCAAATTATCCAAGAGACATTTCCCAAATCAATTGAACTATATAACGATGTATCAACAGAGCTATGGACTGTCTATGGAGATGCCACACAACTACATCAAGTTCTGATGAACCTCTGCGTCAATGCTCTCGATGCCATGCCCGATGGCGGCACCATGAGTATCTGTGCCAAAAATATTTTCATTGATGAAAACTTTGTCCGTATGAATATCGGCGCTGAAGTTGGTAACTATATTCTCATTACTGTTTCCGATACTGGGACGGGTATTCCTGGTAAAATAATAGATAGAATATTTGAACCATTTTTTACCACTAAAGAGGTTGGCAAAGGCACTGGGTTAGGGCTGTCAACAGTTATTGGCATCGTTAAAAGTCACGGCGGTTTTGTAAATGTCGTTAGCAAGGTAGGAGAGGGAACAGAATTTAAGGTGTATTTGCCAGCGTTGGAGGAAACGGCTAACCAGCAACAGTTAGAAGTTAATCTGCCTAAAGGGCAGGGAGAACTGATTCTTGTTGTCGATGACGAAGCGCCCATCCGAGAGTTCACTGAAACAGTACTAAAAACATACTCTTATAGGGTTTTAACTGCTAGTGATGGCATCGAGGCATTAGCGTTGTATGCACAATATAAAGATGAAATCAGCATTGTAGTCCTGGATATGATGATGCCGCACATGGATGGGTTAACTACCATCCGGCTGCTGAAAAAAATTAATCCGCAGGTTAAAATTATTGTTGTAAGTGGGCTGGAAACAAATGCTCAGATTATTGAAAGTGAGAGCTTCAACGTGAAAAATTTCTTGCCGAAACCTTATAGAACCAAGCAATTAATGAAAATTATATATGAAATTCTCAGCTAACAACTTCAGTACTGTAGCACTGCCTCTACATATAGCGGTTCGTAGGGGCAATCCCCCTGTGGTTGCCCCTATATATGCCCAGATTGTAGGTTGGGTTGAGGAACGAAACCCAACGATTATGATAGATTTGTTGGGTAACGCCTGCGCTCAACCCAACCTACAATTATTCAGGTCCCAAACCATGCACAGCGTGTCGTCAGGTTGTACAAGAGGACTTTCAAATGAATTACGGTGTGTTTATTGCTTCCTTAAGCAGTGCCAGTGTAGAATTTTTTGAGACAGCGGCAATTGCTTATGCTCAAGCTCGTTCAGGCTACCAGCGAGAAGCTATCTGGGGCACCATCACAGGCTTAACCTTAGTTGGATTAGCATCGGCGGCACTAGGCACTGGATTACGGTTGATTCCCCTGAACTTACTGCAAATTTTCATTGGTTGTGTGTTGCTGTGGTTTGGCTGGGGTTGGTGGAAAAAGTCGGTGTTGCGACAAGCTAAAGGTAGACGTGCTGGATGGATAACTGATCCCCTAGAAGCTGAAAATATCCATCTAGAAACACAACATAGAGGCTTCAGTCGTCTTAATTTCATAGTGATGACAAAAAGTGCTGCCTTAGAAGCACTAGAGGTAGCAATTGTAGTGGTGACTCTAGGATTAGCATCAAGGGCATGGCATGAAGCTTTGTCCGGTGCTACAGTAGCGTTGTTATTAACTGTTGCTGTGGTGGCAGTTTTGCACGGTTATTTAGTCAAAGTACCAGAGGTGTTGCTCAAACTGGGCGCAGGTGTGTTGCTGTTATCCTATGGCACTTTCTGGTTAGGCGAAGGGTTGGGTTTAAAATGGCCGTTACAGGATCTAATGCTGTTGATTTTGATTGGCTTTTACAGTCTTATCAGTATTCTGGCAATTCGTAGGCTGCAAAATTAGTCATTAAACTTAATCCCTCACCAATTCTAGACATGATTGTTCTGAGATATATCGTAATTGTGCTGACTTACATCGGCTTACGATCGCACTCAATCACTTCACGCTCTAATTCTTCCCTTGTGATTGTATCATCAAAAGGTGAGATGCCATATGCAAACATTATCTCAGCTAGTTGCCAGCGATCGATACCTAACAACTTTGCTGCCCTTCCTGCACTGATGTCGCCTTGCCGCAACAGTTCTATTACAATCATATCATTTCCCAGTAAATGCACCACGCGATGCGTATTCAAATTGACATCTCACTGGGCTTCTCCCATCAGGGTGAATGCTGCCCAATACTCTGGGCTAGGGTATTGTTTCATAGTTGTCAGCATAGCCTGTCGTAGTGCTTGGGCTTTATCGGGTTTCTGTAGCATCTGCCGATAAAAGTTAGCCATTAATAAGGGTGTGGGGTTATCCTGTACAGACCAGAGTGACACTATTACGCTGGAAACGCCTGCTGAAATGAAGGAGCGAGACAATCCGATGACACCATCTCCCGTAATTCTACCATTTCCGGTGTTGCAAGCACTGAGAACCACTAAGTCAGCATTTAACTTCATGGAAAGGATTTCTTCGGCTGTAAGTAAACCATTATCTTTGCCAGAAGGAGCCAATGCGATCGCGCTCCCTAATCCCTGCACATCATCTAGTATGCCATGAGTAGCCAGATGAATGATCCGTGCTCCTGGCAATTGCTGTACAATTGCTGCTTTAGTGGCTGCTTTGCCGGTTATGGCTTGAGTTTTTAACAGCGTGGCAATTTCTGTTGCTTCTTCTTCAGTTCTTGGCAGAGAGGGTAAATGCTTAGGCATTGGTACGGGATTGCCTACCACCAACGCTCCTTGTCCTTGGGGCGATCGCTGTTTAATTTGATGGGTTAAACCTAGCACCGATCGTATTCTCCTAAAGCGCGGTAAATATCAGCCAGAAATACTAGGGCTGCCACCTCCAATTCAGGCTTTTTAACTTGCCTGGCTGCTTCTAAAAAAAGCTTAGC
>CASBRB010000241.1 GCA_949127975.1 Oscillatoriales cyanobacterium PMM_0019
CGAGAGCCACTCCATCCTCATTCCACCGTCATTGGGTGCGTAAGTTTTGTTTGGTTAAGCCAATGGTATTTTAATCTTCAGCCCCCACCATTAACTTTTTCAGGGACTCTAATCCTTTTTTGACCCGACGCGATACGGTGACTACACTGATGTTTAACTGTTCTGCCACTTCTTTTTGAGTTAAATCTTGTAGAAAAACAAATTCCAAAATTTCCCGAGTATGGTTTTCTAACTGCACCAGACCCTGTTGCAGGCGAATTTGGTCTTCTTGTGCTAATTGAAAACTGCGATAATGGCCATCTGTTACCATATCGGCTAAACAAGTGGAGTCTTCCTCCCCATCCCCTACCAGTGTATCTAGGCTCAATGGCTCCCGATTTTGATAAGCGAGTTTAATTTCCTGCCATTCATCAAGGGAAATTTTCAGCCCTGTGGCAACTTCTAAATCTGTTGGTTGCCGATTATACTTCATCTGTAATTGCCGTGTTAGCGTCATAGCTTGCTGCCTGAGCTCCAGCCAGCGTCGAGGAAGACGCATCGAATTGCTTTTATCCCGTAAATAATGCTGAATCTCTCCACGAATGTATGGCAAGGCAAAGGAACTAAAGGCATTTCCCTTGGTCACATCAAATCGTTCTATGGCACTAAGTAAGCCTATAGAACCTACCTGAAGCAAGTCCTCGTAACTTTCGGTACACTGTTTGACCCAGTAATGGGCTTCTTTTCTGACTAATCCCAAGTTAACTTTTACGATCTGGTTGCGAACCTGTGCCGAGCCACTTTGCTTGTACTCGCGCAACAGTTGCAAGTTTTGATGCTTCAGTTCGTGGGTGATGGTTGTAGATGACATAGTTACACTCGGTTGGTAGACCAACAACTGAAGAAGCTTTTTACGCCGTGCTAGAATTGCTAGACGTCGGCTCCTTAACCCTGATTTGTGAATTTCTACTTATCTTTGACCTGGGAAACTGTTTAGGGCTTTTACCCCCCACTTCCTAGGCTAATTTTAAGTTTATCCTTTATTATCGCTATTGCACAACAGCATTTTCACGTAGATTTACGGTCGAGCGATCGCATGACTTTTAGTGGTTTTTACCAAAATCCACATTTATGATGATACCAGTTATCCCAATTGGCGTTTATTATGATATAATCCAACCTCCTCGCAGTAGGTTGACAGTTGACGATCGACTGTCAACTGTCAACAGATCAGACTTAGGCTTGCTGCGGTGCAAGTCGAGCGTAAAAAATACCCCGAATCTTCACTTCTTTGGGATCGGTAGCGCCCAAATCAGTATCTGAGGGCTGTTCGCTGTCAAACGTACCAGCAATTTCGCCAGTGTTGCCATTGACTTTAGCGATTTGCAGGGAGATTTTGCCCTTGCCGCTTGGCACGCGCTTGATGTTAGTACGGTTGAGTTCTCCCTGATCGGATTCTGCTGGCAGAGCCACTGCAGTGCCATAGCCTGCAGCTACACCACGTCCTTTGGGATCGAGGAAAACAGCACCCCGATAGGATGGGACGTTGAACTCGCCTTCAAAGTCAGTAGAGGTATTAATACTCTCTACACCAGACTGGCTCTTGGCAACCAGGTTTTTAATCGTGAAGAAGAAAGGTACTCGCTCACCACCAGGCAGTTGGACAGTGATTGGTTGGAAGTCAAGGCCATCAGTTTCCACGATGGTCAAAGTTTTACCTTCGTCAACTTTCAGTTCCCCTTGGATTTGATCGAGGGACGAGGTGAACCTTGTCAACAATTTACCCGGAACGAATTCTGGTGCAAGCCGTTTATTAACCGATTCTTCCTTGACAAAAAAGCTGGTTGGCTCTAAGCACATATCCTCGATGACATAGACCTTGCTGGCATCAATGGGAATGTCACCGCGAGATGTTTCTGTAAGAGTTGGGCAGTTATTGGCACGCCCAGTGCCTCTGATTTGATCGTAGGTGAGTGGAACATTGCTCGCCACTGCTGGGCCTTCACTACAAGCGGTGAGTAAACCCAAGCACAGGGCTAAAAATGCAGCGATAACAGCACGAAACCTCATAGTCAACCTCAATCCTCTAGATTATTTTCGTATTTCGTATGAAAATCCCTATCAGGGCGCGAGGGAATTAATCTCGGTATTTTTGTGGGTGCGTCAGAGCAACCACCATCTCGATCCCCCGATACAGCATTGTACACGGGATGCGTCCTGTTTCCGATCGCTGTCTTCTTCTGTGCTGGTAAATTTAAATCAATTGGATTCTCAACCTGGGAGATGGCATGAACCATGACATAGATTTTCAGTCTGGGCAGCTACAGCCCGAGCTGCAAGCCATAGAGGTCGCTGTACTTGCTCTAGCCGAGAAGTCTCAGGGGAATATTCTGGCTCTGTTGGCTGTGCTGCGGATGTTGGAGCAGTTGCATCGAGAAATTCGCGAGGGATTGTTTCAGGCATCTTTACCAGATAATCGACAGGCCCTCTACGCCATGCTGAAAAATATTGAAGATGAGGGTGGTTGGCCTTATATCGATCGGATGCGGCTGCGCGATATCCTAGTATTTTTGTCCGATGCTTCTGAATCTGCCTGTTGAGTTTTGTTGTTGTCATAAAGAGAAATAAATGTCCGTTGCCAGAAATCCCATTAAGTTCGGTACCGACGGCTGGCGAGGTTTGATTGCCGCTGATTTCACTTTCGATCGCATCCAGGCAGTTGCCTCGGTGGCGGCACAAGTTCTGGCAGATGTCTATGGTGGCGTAGGTGCTAACCACACGATCGTTGTTGGTTACGATCGCCGCTTTATGGCAGAAACTTTTGCCCTCAAGGCAGCCGAAGCTGTTCAATCGGCAGGTTTCGATGTCCTCCTGAGCCAAACTTATGCCCCCACTCCCGCCTTCAGTTGGGCGGCTCATGCTCACAATGCTCTAGGTGCTTTGGTGATTACTGCCAGTCATAATCCTGGAGCATATTTGGGGTTAAAAGTCAAGGGGGGGTTTGGCGGCTCAGTTCCCCCGGAAGTAACGCGACAGATTGAAGCCTTGTTATCTCAGGAAGTGGATAAAACGGCAAAGTCTGGCAGTTTACAGATGTTTGACCCCTGGCCTAGCTATTGTGAAGCACTGCGTGCAAAAGTAGATATTGCCAGCATTGTTGAGGCTCAGGTTCAAGGTAAACTAACTGTGTTTGCTGATGTGATGCACGGAGCCGCAGCGGGTGGTTTGGCAACTCTGTTGGGAGTACCGATTCGAGAAATTAACTCCGAGCCCGATCCTTTGTTTGATGGGGGCGCTCCGGAACCATTGCCGCGCTATCTTTCTTATTTGTTCCGCAATATCCGTACCCATCGCCGCCAAAGTGATTCTGATTTAGTAGTAGGTTTAGTATTTGACGGGGATAGCGATCGCATTGCGGCTGTTGATGGGCAGGGTAATTTTCTCAGTTCCCAGATTTTGATTCCCATCCTTACCCAACACCTAGCAGTACGACGGGGTTTTACTGGTGAGGTGATTAAAACTATCAGCGGTTCTGACTTGTTTGGCAAGGTAGCTGCCCTGTACAACCTGCCGATATATGAAACCCCCATCGGTTATAAGTATATTGCCGATCGCATGTTAGAAACTCCAGTTTTATTGGGTGGCGAAGAATCCGGGGGTATTGGCTACGGCAATCATATCCCAGAACGAGATGCCCTGTTGTCAGCTTTGTATATTTTAGAAACGGTAGTCCAAACCAATTGCGACCTCAGCGAATTATATCACAATTTGCAGCAAGAAACTGGTTATACGTCAGAGTACGACCGGATCGATTTACCTTTAGCTAGTATGGACGTGCGATCGCGCTTATTAGAACAATTGCAAACGCACCCCTTGACAGAAATTGCTGGACGTGCTGTAGTCGATACTCTCGCGATCGATGGCTATAAATTCCGTTTAGCTGATGGCAGTTGGCTACTAATTCGTTTTAGCGGCACGGAACCTGTTTTACGCCTGTACTGTGAAGCGCCCAAACTAACACAGGTACATCAGACATTAGACTGGGCGAAAAACTGGGCGTATTCTGTTTAAGTTGGGTATAGTCGGAATCGCCAGGAACAGGAAAACTAGAAGCACAGCAGCTTCGTTGCTATAATGAGCAGATTACTCATTTAGATAAACTCATGACTACTGACTACATCATATTTATCCACGGCGTCAATATTCGCGATAAAGTCGAACCGGCTAACTACGCTGACGAGCTTTTTAACCTCATTCAGAAAAATGTGGGTTCATCCTTGGCACTTAAAAAGATAGCTCTCTACTGGGGCGACGTAAACCAAAAGGAAGAGGACGAACTGTTAACAGCCTTCAAAGCTTCACCGGATTGGCAGAAGTTTTGGTTTAAAGACTTCCGCGAAAAGAATCTCCTAGGTTTTGTCGGAGACGCAGCGCTCTACATTAGCAGCCATGTTGGTTATATGGCTGTACATAAGTTAACTAACCAAGCTTTAGCGGGATTGGCTGGATTCAAGCCTGGCGATCGTCTACACTTAGTTACTCACAGTTGGGGAACTATTATTCTCTTTGATATGCTGTTTGCTGGGCGCTGGAATTTTGCAGGAGTCCCTGGGCAAGAGGATGTGCAAACGGTTCGCAATGCCTTATTTGGCTTATCTCCTAACCCGCAGGGGGGGCTTCGTCTTGCTAGTATTCACACTATGGGTTCACCTATTTCTCTCTTTAGCTTGATGACAGTGACTGGAGCAAGTAGCCACGACCTCACCCCTGGACTGAAGGAGCTACTGGCGAACCTGTACAAGTTGATGAATGGGAGGAAATTGCCTTGGCGGAACTTTGCCCATCCAGGCGATCCTGTGGCATGGCCTTTGGCTACTGTTATGCCTAAGCTAGTGGAGGAATATACTAAATACGTTGACACTCAAGACATAATCACTCACGATTCTAGTTTGGGTGACCTAGTAACGGAACCTGTGAAGCAGACAATTTTAGCTTTGGTGCATGGTGGTACTGCTCACGGAAGTTACTTGAAAAGTCAAGAGGTAGCCCAGAAAATCGCTCAAACCATTAAAGAAGCAGCAGGGGTTGCTACTCCCTAACTACAATTTAATGGTTTTATCTTGTAGGTAGATTGACACCGCATGAGCTATATCGAAAAAATAAACCACATCCTCAAACCTGCTACATCCCGCAATCCACTGATAGTAGATTTGTTTGCGGGATGCGGTGGTTTATCACTTGGTTTTGAAGCCCAGGGATTCGAGACTCACGGGTTTGAAATGGATGCTGATGCCTGTGCCACCTACAGAAAAAATTTGAAAGGCAACTGTACCCAGCTTGTCCTCACCCCAGAGACTGAATTACCTGCTGCATCAGTAGTAATTGGTGGTCCACCCTGTCAACCTTTTAGTGTGGGAGGAAAACAGAAAGGTTTGGCAGATTCACGGGATGGCTTTCCGATTTTCATTAGTGCGGTTAATAGGCTTCGTCCTGATATCTGGATGTTTGAGAATGTTCGCGGTCTTCTCTATCGAAATAAGTGGTATTTGGACGAAATTAATCAGGCACTTCAGTCTTTGGGGTATGTTATTGAAATAAAGTTACTAAATGCGGTTGACTTTGGTGTGCCTCAAAATCGTGAACGTATTATAGTAGTAGGTCACAAAGGAAACTTTACCTTCTCCAAGCTGCTAGAAAGGAGAATAAGTGCTCTCGATGCTTTAGAAGAACTTGCCTTTCAAGTTCCTCCTGAATCCAAGTTTCTTACGCCTAGTATGGATGAGTATGTAGCAAAATATGAAAAAGCTTCGTTCTGCAAACTTCCTCGGGATCTTCATCTGGATAAACCAGCTCGAACTTTGACGTGCAGAAACTTGGCTGGAGCAACTGGTGATATGCTTAGGATTAAACTTCCCGATGGGCGACGAAGGCGTCTCTTTTTAAAAGAAGCAGCTCGTTTGCAAAGTTTTCCCGACTGGTTTAAATTTGTGGGAACAGAAACAAGTTGTTTTAATCAAGTGGGTAATGCGGTTCCACCGCTATTTGCCTTTCATCTAGCTGGGATGGTGCGTAATTATTTGCAATCACCTGAAAGGTTAACACCAAACGAGATAGTAGAACTTAGTCTACCCTTGCAACTATCATTACCATTTTAAAGGGAGATATATGTCTGAAATACCACAGTATATTGACAACCTAAATAAACCACAGGAACTGCAAAAACTTATTAATGAAGCTTTATATATTATTGATAAACTTGGTGTACCTATTGAGAGAATGAGCCAACGACGTATGGAAAGAATGGCTATGGCTTTTTTAGCTTTAGCCAATGTAAAAAAAAGTAGTGAATGGTCATTAGTTGATAGCTTCCACAGTTTGAGAACACGAGAAATAATAAAATACTGGAATAATAATTTTTATGAAAAAATTTGCGAAAGTTCTTATGATGATATAAGAAGAAAAGATTTAAAACTAACTGTCTTAGCAGGAATTATTATTCCGAGTGCGCGTCATCCTACCGCAGCGAGGAACGATGGTACGCGAGCTTTTGCTCTAAGTCCCGAATATGCTCTTTTGATTAAAGCTTTCAGATCGAAGAGTTGGGAAGATGATGTTAAAAATTTTTTAGCAAACAAAGTCACGCTAGAAGAACGGCTTTCAGACAAGCGAGACTTGAGTTTAATTCCTGTGTATTTTCCCTCGGGGAAAACTTCTGAGTTCAGTCCAGGCAAACACAATGAATTACAGAAAGCCATTATCGAAGAATTTCTACCTCGCTATGGCTATGGCGCAGAGGTGCTGTATGTAGGTGATGCTGCAAACAAATTCTTGCACTTGGAAAAAGAGCGACTTGAGGAGCTAAATTTTTTTGAATTATCTCATGGTGAATTGCCTGACGTAATTGCTTACTCAAAACAGAAAAACTGGCTCTACCTAATAGAAGCAGTTCATAGTTCAGGACCGATTTCTCCTATACGCCTTTTAGAACTTAAAAAACTTACGGAGCAGTGTACGGCTGATATTATTTTTGTGACGGCATTTCTTAGTCGTAATACATTTCGCCAGTTTGCTCCAGATATTGCGTGGGAAACAGAAGTCTGGATTGCCGAGGCACCCGATCATGTAGTTCATTTCGATGGAGAAAAATTCTTAGGTCCCTATTCTCAAAAACAATCTGCTTAATTAATGCGGACTGAAAGATGAGATTCCTGGCACCTGCTCTGGCATTCCGACTGCAATTTCCTTTCCTAATTGTCGTCACCTCTACATTTATAGATAAACCCGCTGCTCAGTAGTAGCTACTTACCCAAGGCTTGTCGGAATCTCAATCACCAACTCCGTTCCCTGCCCTGGAGCTGAAATAAAACTCAAATGACCACCGTGTTTTTCCACTATAATCTGATAGCTAACAGCTAAACCCAAGCCAGTGCCTTTGCCTACTGGCTTGGTGGTAAAAAAAGGATCAAAGACTTGGCTCTGCAAAGACTCTGAGACACCGATGCCGTTGTCTGTAATCCGGATTGTCACCCATGTATTAGATGGATGGTTCGCGCTCTCAGGCAATTCTCTCAGTTCAGTGCTAATCTTGATGGTAGATAATGGCACTCGATCGGTTGAGGTGCTTAATACTCTTTCACCCACACCTTCTTCTAAAGCATCGATAGCATTATAGATCGCATTCATAAATACCTGATTCAACTGACTGGCATAACACTCTACTAATGGCAGGTTGCCATATTCTTTAATAATTTGAATATGAACGCGATCGTGCTTGGTTTGCAGGCGATGTTGCAACAGCATTAAAGTGCTATCAATGCCCTCATGAATATCCACGGGTTTCATCTCCGCTTCATCCAGCCGTGAGAAGTTCTTTAATGACTGAACAATCTCGCAGATGCGGTTAGCTCCCACCTTCATTGAGGACAGCAGTTTGGGCAAGTCTTCTTTCATAAACTCTAGATCGACTGCCTCTATATGTTCTTTAATAGTTGATGCTACTGAGGGAGCGTACTGCTCATAGAGGTAAATCAAATGTATCAGGTTTTTGGTATAGTCATTCGCATGACTGAGATTGCCATAAATGAAGTTAATCGGGTTATTAATTTCGTGAGCCACACCAGCAACCAAGTGACCTAGACTGGACATTTTTTCACTATGAATAAGTTGGGTTTGGGTGCGTCTAAGTTCGTTCAGAGTATTCTCTAACTGAGTGGCTTTTTCTCGATATCGTGCTTCAGATTCTTGCAGCTCTGCATTTATTTTTGCCAGTTCCTCTGCTTGCCGCAGGACAATGTTAATCAGTGCGTTCCTTAATCCAAGTGCCGCATCAACCTCGCACTGCTGCCAGGGTAAAGATGTTAATCTAACAGTTTCTTGCCACAGCTCAAATGATTTACGAGGTGACAGCCGTTCGCTACCATCAGCGGTTATTTCCACGGGTTTATTGGGGTTTCCCGCCCAATTTACAGTTTGTACAACTTCGGGTCGAAACCATAAAACATAATTTTTCTTAGTTCGGGATATGGAAATTGCTAGTAATCCACTAGCTACGTTTTTAAAATTCTCGGCTTCTTGATAAACGCTTGGTAGTGAATTTGTATAAAACACTTCCTCATGTACATTATTTTCTAACCAGGCAATCAAATCCTTTAGCTCTTCTACTTGAGGAGTTTCACCGATTATAGTGTAATCATCCTCAAAACAGACTGCGGCTCCTTGAGCTAGAACCAAATCTAGTAAGTTTGGCTGGTACTTGGTTAATCCATCAATAAAGTTTTTTTCTACAGAGGTATATTCTATAAGTTTTCTCTCTATAGCTTTTAACTCTATTCTATAATCATAATCCTCATTATCTTCTTTAAATGAGAGTTCTACCGACATTACTTGACCGAGAAATTCACAAGCTTTTCGTACCTCATAAGAAAGAAATTTTGGAGAGTAATGATGGCAAGCTATCAGTCCCCATAGTTTTTGGTCTTTCATTAAAGATATAGACATAGACGCTCTAACACCCATATTCTGCAAATACTCTATATGGAGGGGAGATACACTTCTTAAAACTGAGTAGCTTAGGTCTAGAGGGCTATGAGTAACAGGATTATTGGCAGGTACAATTTCAATAGGCTGAGAATTTATATCTACTATTAACCTCAGCCAATTTAAACAATATAGTTTTCTGGCTTGTTTAGGAACATCTGATGCTGGATAGTGTAACCCTAAAAAAGGAGTGAGAGTTTCTATTCTATATTCAGCAATGACAGTGCCATCGCCATTTTCATTAAATTTATATATCATTACCCTGTCAAAACCAGTCATTTTTCCCACTTCTTTGACCATGTTCTGACACAATTCATGTAAATTCGATGCGTTTTGCAGTTGGTATACTGAGCCTCTCACCAAATCATAAAAATTTAAAAATGAAATGTTTTGTGTCGCCCTAGTAGGTTCTAATTCCAGGATTACCCCTTCCGCGCCACGATGAATAATGCCATCAAACAAAAAAGTTCTATTCTCTGAGCTTATAGAAAATTTAATCGGATTTTTTTTAGACAAGTCCTCCTGCGATAGAGCAATTTTCATAATATTTATATGATATTCATCAAGTAAGACGTTTAAGTTTTGATTAATCAGAGGGCTGGCATCAAACCCGAAGAATTTTGATGTATTATTACTTACCTGTAGTATAGTTAATTCCGGCTCTTTTAATACGAAAAGTAACCCGTGAGGTTGAATTAACCCTGATATGTGAATGGGTTCCTTGTCACAGTTAGTTAAATCAACTTTTTGTCCTGTTAAAAAGTCATTGTTACTCATTTTTACTTTCCTTATAAGATAGATATTTAAATATTATATTTCTCTAATGCATTTTTTACATTTTTCTTTTATAAAACTTAATAAAAAGTTACAATTTTATTAAGTTTTATTGCCATAGGCTGGAAAATATCTTAAGGTATCGGTTTAACAGACGATTTATCCTAATGTTCTCCCCTGACTTCTTTAACTTGACTAACTTCAAAAATTAGTGTAAATTTTTGACCCATTGCTCGATATACAAAATCCTCTAAAAGCCGCACTTGTTTAGGTGTCAAAACTTTCGATGTACGAACAAGTAAGTGGACTTCGGGTGGTTGAGTCAACCAGTTGGTATCGCTTTTTATCAGTTGTACCCGTTGAAAGGTAATGGTTCGGTTCAACAGCGCCTGCTTAAGACTGGCTTCGAGTTGGGCTTGCCTAACCAATTCAAAAGTACTCACACCGAGGGGAATGAGGAGTATACCAGTAAAAGCCAGAGTCCAACCCAGGGCTTGACGGGCACGCTCCAGTGGCGTGTA
>CASBRB010000242.1 GCA_949127975.1 Oscillatoriales cyanobacterium PMM_0019
CCCCCCGCCCCTCCCAGGAGGGGAGCAGGGAGAGGGGAGTAAGAAAATTTTACAATTCATTTAGACGCGCTATATATAGCGGGTTTGTAGGGGCAATCCCCCTGTGGTTGCCCCTATATATGCCCGTGTGCGTAAGTCCTGCTAAGTATCGGGCTTGATGCCTAATTACCGTAATTTTGCTGCTAGTCTTTCACCAACTTTGAGCTACTCATAGAGCTGGGACTAAAATTTAACCCGCCCAGAAATAAATTTCACAGGCTTTTAGCTCAAGTCCATTAAAATGGACTAAAATTATGACCCAGTCCTATGAAGAGGACTTTTAATGAAAGCCTGTGAATTTATTCCCTAGTTATGTTTATTCCTCCGTCCACCTACTTATCTCCTCCACTAGCCACTTTTTCTCCGCTTCCGTCAAAAACAAGCCAAACTCATACTTACGCCACCTTATCCTAAGCAGACAAGCCGTTAACACATATGAACGCGCCACTTTTACCTCAGAAATTTCTGACTTACTTGCTTGCACTTCCTGAAAGCACCAACCCAGAAACCACCGCTTCAGCAATAACTTCTCTGAATCCATTGTTAGCCGAATAGAATATGCAGCGTTGAAAAGGTAATAGAGCAGTATTACTAGCCCGAAGATTCCCAAGCTGAGGATAAAAAGATCGAACGGGAAGTACACAAAAGTAAAAATGGTACCTTTGGAAAGCAACAATAAACATAAATGATTCCAAGCCAAAACGATAAGCCCAAAGAGTATGCTGCCACTGGTGCGAAACCACACAGATGGAATTTTTATAACTAACTGCTCCTCCGTGGGATTCAACATGATAGGGCTGCCTTCGGGTAGGCTAAGTTTCGCCACCGAGTAATTAGACAGTGGCTGCTCGCCCCGCAACACTGCCAAAGCTGCCAAAGCCGAGGGGAATCTGTCTTCTACTACAGGTGAGAGCATTTTTTCCAACCAGTCGGCAAACTCCTTGCTTAGGCTGATGTGGGGGCGAAAATTTATCTTTAGTTTACGCTGTGGTAATTCTGAAGGAGATTTTTGGGTTAACAGAAAAAGCAGCGTAGTTCCTAAACCATACAAGTCAGTTGATAGAAATGCTTGTCCGCGAAATTGTTCTGGAGCCATATAGCCGTAAGTTCCCACAACGGTACTGCCTCCAGTAACAGTATTATGATAAGTATCCTGCACGGCACCAAAATCAACTAAAAATACCCGCCCGTTGGCATCCCGGATGATGTTTTGCGGCTTGTGGGATAGCCGGATGATTTAAACTAGCTAAAATTCTGGCTTCTCTTTCAAATAGCTCGATGCTTTTCCAATCTTTCATGCGTTGCAGGGATAAAGCTTTAAGTGCTACTTGCTGATGAGTGTTTATGTCTTCGACAAGGTATGTTGTACCGCTTCCACCTTGCCCTAATGTGTCGATGATGCGATACCGTGAGGCGATGATTTCTTCGGGTTGATGTAAATGTTCCATAAAAATTTTCTTGATTCTGTATGTAGCTATAATTGTAGGTTGGGTTGAGGAACGAAACCCAACATCACCCGTGCGGGTTTAGGTTGGGTAACTCTATCACTCAACCCAACCGAAAGCTCCAGCTAACGAAGGTCGTAACTGTAGGGTTTGGGCATGGGCTGAGCGTAGGCGCAGCCCGCCGTAGGCATCGGTTAATTCGGGACTACTTCCAGTTGCTATAATTGTAGGTTGGGTTGAGGAACGAAACCCAACATCACCCGTGTGGGTTTAGGTTGGGTTTCGCTATCGCTCTACCCAACCTACAGCTAACTACAGCTAACGAAGGTCGTAACGGCAGTAACAAAAAGAGACAGGCATAATACCTGTCTCTCAATTAATAAATCTCAAGAGGAATTCTTAAGCCAAGAACTAGAAGTTCATCTCAGCGGCTTGCACCTTTTCAATTTGCTTCTTCTTCAGAACTAGCAAGACTTGAGACAACATAATAGCAGCTATGAAAGCTATCAACCATTTAATCCGGGTGGGGTCTTGTAAGACAATTTCCCCATCATCCTGACCAAAACCACCTACGTTGGGATTATTTGTCAAGGCTTCATTAGCTTTAACTTCCTGCCCCTCAGATACAATTAGTTCTGGTCCGGCTGGAATCGTCTCAACTACTGCATCGCCCTGCGCTGGCTGAATGGTGATTCCGTAACCGCCTTCTTCTAATTTGGCAATCTGAGTAATTTTACCAGCAACAGACGCATTATAGGCCGTGTTGTTGCTTTTTTCGCCAGTGGGGTAAACCTGACCACGTCCTCGGTTGCCGCCGACATGAACAGCATACTTACCAAAGTAAATACCCTTATCTGTCTTAGGATTAGGAGAAAGCACTGGGAAGACAATTTCTTGATATTGATCTCCCGGTATTGGACCAATAATAACTACGTTGTCCTCGCCTTCTTTGTAAGTTTGGAAGTATAGGTCTTTTACCTTTTCCTTCATTTCTTCTGGAATCCTGTCTTCCGGAGCAATTTTGAAGCCTTTTGGTAACATCAAAACAGCACCCACATTCAAGGGACCTTTTGAACCGTCAGCTAGCACCTCTTGAATGTTTTTGTCATAGGGAATTTTCACCACAGCTTCAAAGACGGTGTCTGGCTTAATGGATTGCGGTATTTCAACTTCCGTAGGCTTGGAAGCTAGGTGACAGTTAGCACACACAATCCGCCCAGTCGCTTCGCGGGGTGTTTCCGGAGCGGTTTCCTGTGCCCAGAAAGGATAAGCATTAGCTGTCTGGGGAAGGGCAAAATCACTAGCGAGGAAAAATGCCACGGTAGCAAAAGCAAGTAAAACTGTTCTAGCTAGAGCCCGCTTGCTACCCAAGAGTCTCGCTGATAAGGAAGCTTTTTTCATCTGTTACGACACGATCCAATGACGAACACAACAATAACTTTTGTCATTAGTCATTTGTCAAATGACCAATGACTAATGACTAAGACCACCAGGGTTTTTTGCCAGTGCGGAAGTCGGTTTCCTTCCAATTTGTGAAGGAAAGTTTATCGTCTTCCATCACTGTGGCGTGAACCAGTGCTAGAGACAGAGGAGCAGGGCCCCGCACTACTTTGCCGGTGCTGTCATACTGAGAACCGTGACACGGACACTTAAACTTGTTCTCAGCGACATTCCAAGGAACAACACAGCCAAGGTGGGTACAGATAGAGTTGATGCCGTAATTGGCAATAGTTTTGTCGCTCTCAACCACAATGTAAGTGGGGTCGCCTTTGAGCCCTTGAGCTAAAACGCGATCGTTCCCGTTGTGCTTCGCTAGGAATTGACTTACAACAATGTCATTGCCTAGCTCGTCTTTGGCTATGACACCGCCGCTAGTTCCTCCCGTCGATGGCGGAATGAAAAACTTGACAACTGGATATAGGGCCCCTAGTGCCGTTCCTGTAACAGCACCAAAAGTCAGAAGGTTCATGAATTGGCGACGCCCCATATCGGGTACGTCCGCAGAGCCAGAAAGTTGAGCCATACCTTAACGCCTGAGTGTATATTTTTGTCAACACCTCTGGGCTAAATCCCAGATTTTTGTTAACTCTGCCTCATAAATGTAGAGCCGCCATCACTCAGCAGAGTAGCCACAATCCCTTGCTTGTCAGGGCTTACAGCTTTATATAGGGTATTATCACATTGTTTGGCGCTTTATCATAAATTTAACTTTAGTTATGACCTCTTCCCTTTCCCTTTTCCCTACCCTCTCCCTCTTTGACTCATGACAGGAATAGATCTGCGCGTACTCCTACTCAAAAAGTGGGGATGCTCATACGATATCCAATTGCGACGTATTCAGGGCAAAATCTTCGTCCAGGTGATGTGGAAGTACCTGGAGCAGGCATCTTTTCCCCTGTCTGAGGCAGAATACCTGGCTCGTCTCGATACGGTAGCCAGTTATCTCCATGCCTGGGGTGCAGTTCCACAGGTGGAAGAGTATATCCAACAAACGCGATCGCACCCTCGACTCGGCAAAGCCGTCAGTATCCCCTTAGACTTGGGTGAGAGAGCCTCGGAATGGCTCATTTGATCTGTCAGTTTTAATAATTTTAACGCCCTACCAACCTGACAAAACCGATGCCACTAAAGTAAAGGCCTAACACTGCACCAGCAAGTAAACTTTGGGTGAAGGGGTCGGTGGAGGGTGTCAGTACGGCTCCTAAGATAGTTGCTGCCAATATCACGTAACGCCAGCCAGTAAGCATTTGCCTAGAAGAGACTATCCCCAAAAAGCTCAAAAGCATCTGGATGATGGGAATCTGAAATGCTAAGCCAGTGCTAAATAACAACAGCAGCACAAACTCAAAGTATTTGTCAATAGACCATAACTGCTCTACCACACCTGCCCCGTAGTTGATAAAAAACTTCAAAGCGGCAGGGATAAGCACCAAGTAGGCAAACGCCAGCCCAACTCCAAACAGCACACTAGAGCCTAAAACCACTGGTCCGATTAATCGCCGTTCGCGGCGGGTTAATCCCGGTAAAACAAACTGGATAATCTGGTATAGCACAAAGGGAGTAGCTATCACTAAGCCAGTGTAACCAGCAACCTTCATGGAGACAAAAAAGTATTCTCCCGGAGCTAGCTGGAGAAACTTGACACCCTGTGCTGGCAGTTCCAGCATCTGCACGATCGGTTTGACGAACAGGAAGCAACCGATGATGCCCACCCCTACGGCAATCAGCGTATAGAAAATCCGCCGCCGTAACTCTTCGAGATGGTCGAATAGGGACATTTCGACTTCTCCCGGCAACTCATCGAAATACTCATCTTCTATATCGGGGTTGATGGGGTCTTCGGCATCGGAATTGCGATCGAGTGCAGTCTCTACTTCTGGAGG
>CASBRB010000243.1 GCA_949127975.1 Oscillatoriales cyanobacterium PMM_0019
GTAGCCAAAAATTGGAGTAAATTGGAGTAAATCGGTATAAATCGGCGTCATGCTACTACTCAGACGACCAAGGTGTTGACATTCCCACGTAAACAGTTGTATTATAATTGACAGATCGATCCAGCAAATTTAATCGAGAAAAGTAGCCACACAGTTAGGGGTAACTCTAACCAAGGTGGGTAGAGGGAGTTTGACACTCCCACAACGATATGATTTATTCAGTGACTTGAGTAAATCATATCGTAAGCGTTGCCTTAAAACAATAGCTTAGAATCCCCCGTGTTTTAACCGTGGGGAGATGTCAATCTAAAGCGAACTAGCTGAAAACGACACAAATTTAGGAGGACCATTTATGGCGCTAGTACCTGTGCGGCTGCTGTTGGATCATGCGGCTGAGGACGGCTACGGCATCCCAGCCTACAACGTCAACAACATGGAGCAGATTCAAGCAATCATGAAAGCTGCCCATGAAACTGACAGCCCTGTGATTTTGCAAGCCTCTCGTGGCGCTCGTAGCTATGCTGGGGAAGCGTTTCTGCGCCATTTGATCTTGGCTGCCGTGGAAACCTATCCTGATATTCCCATTGCTATGCACCAAGATCATGGCAATAGCCCAGCTACTTGCTACTCCGCCATGCGTAATGGTTTTACCAGCGTCATGATGGATGGCTCACTGGAGGAAGATGCTAAGACTCCAGCTAGCTACGAATACAATGTTAATGTCACCCGGAAAGTTGTCGAAGTCGCCCACGCTATTGGTGTGAGCGTCGAAGGTGAACTAGGTTGTCTGGGTTCTTTGGAAACAGGCATGGGCGATAAAGAAGATGGTCACGGAGCTGAAGGTGTTTTAACCCACGACCAACTTCTGACTGACCCAGATGAAGCGGTTGATTTTGTGGAACAGACTGGAGTTGACTCCTTAGCTGTTGCCATCGGTACTAGCCACGGGGCTTACAAGTTCACCCGCAAGCCGACTGGAGAAATCCTGGCTATCAGCCGGATTGAAGAAATTCACCGCCGCCTGCCTAACACTCACTTGGTAATGCATGGTTCCTCTTCTGTGCCAGAAGATCTACTTGAATTGATTAACAAGTACGGCGGTAAAATTCCTGAAACCTACGGTGTACCCCTGGAAGAAATTCAAAAGGGTATCAAGAGTGGCGTCCGTAAGGTGAATATTGACACCGATAACCGCTTGGCGATTACCGCAGCGGTACGTGAAGCTTTAGCCTCCAAACCGGAGGAATTTGATCCCCGTCATTTCCTGAAGCCTTCGATTAAGTATATGCAGAAGGTTTGTGCTGAACGCTATACAGCTTTTGGCTCTGCTGGTCATGGTAGCAAAATCAAGCCAGTTACTCTGGATGAGTTTGCTGTCAAGTATGCTAAGGGCGAAATGAAGCCTGCGGCTAAGAAGACTGTGGCGGTATAATTGGGGAGATTTTGAGGGCGGACGCTAGGTTCGCCCCTACTCTCTAGTCGGTTTTATGGCGAAAATTTTGATTCTGATCGCTACTCACCTGTGTAGTGCGCCTCGTCCCCAAAAAGAAGCGGACACCCTCTTCTTAGCTGGGCATGATGTGACAGTGCGCGGTTGTTGGTTTGATCGAGAGTTGGTAGAGCGCGATCGCATCTTACTGACTAATAAAAAATGGCGTTTTGAACCGATAATCGACTTTCAACCGACTACAATTGCTGGACGTTGGAGAAATTGGAGAGTACGAATTCATAGCCGCATAACCAGGGAAAAATTTAAACGATTTGGCATCGTTTCACCAGAATTACTCGGCTATGGTGTTAAAGCGATGCTACGCGCTGCCTATAAAGCTAGAGCCGATTTGACGATCGTGCATTCTGAAGGCGGACTTTGGGTGGGCGATCGACTACTGGATAAAGGTTTCAGAGTAGGGGTAGATTTTGAAGATTGGTTTTCTTTAGATCTTTTACCAGAAGCCCAAGCTAACCGCCCTCTAGACAAACTCAAAGCTCTAGAGAGACGCCTTGCCCGTGATTGTAGCTACTGCCTGACAACCTCCCATGCTTTAGCCGACGCGATCGCTTCTTCAAATCTAGCACCGAAACCAACGGTGGTTTATAACGTATTTCCTTGGGCCGAGAGGGAGCAACTTGACTACCAAAAGCGCGATCGGCATAATTTAAAACAGCCATCCCTACATTGGTTCTCTCAAACCATAGGACCAGGACGAGGATTGGAAACTCTTTTTCAAGCTTTACCAAAACTGACAATTCCCATAGAAATTCATTTGCGGGGAAATTACCCAGAACACTACCGCCAATGTTTAGAACCATTTATTCCAGATGAGTGGCGCTCACGAATCTTCATTCATCCCACTGTTCCCAATGGCGAGTTACTATCCCGGATTGCCGAACATGATATAGGTTTAGCTTTGGAGTGTCCTGATATTCCTAGCCGCAATTTTACCATAACCAATAAACTTTTTCAGTATCTACAAGCAGGTTTAGCAGTTATTGCTACTGATACGGCTGGGCAGAGAGAGATTTTTTCCCATTCTCCTGGTATTGGTAAATTGATTCCTAGCAATAATCCTATAGCCCTAGCCCAAGCCATAGAAGAATTGCTGCAAAGTCCTGATAATTTAGCTGCGGCTAAAACCGCTGCCCTACAAGCAGCAGAAAAAGAGTTTTGCTGGGAAAAACAGGCTGATTATTTATTGGAAGCCGCTGAAAAGGCACTTAGCCAGGACTGTCTCAGCAACACGGAGGCTGTAATCTGACTTCATTCCCCACGCTCGGCACTAATAGCCTCTAAGGTGGTGAAGCCAGTATTTTCTTCCCTAGCCCGCCGAAGGGTAGCTGAATCGATCGCGTCTTCCATCGCTTCAAGCCTTCTGAGATCCTCCAAACTAATAATGGCAGCAACAGCCTTACCACGACGCTCAACCAAAATACGTTCCCGACCAAATCCAACACGATTGAGTAACTCAGGGAAACACTTGCGAGCTAAACTCGCTGTCATCGTGATCATACAATCTCCTTATCCTTGACTAGCACTTGAGATAGAATTAAGTTCTATCCAAAATACATATTGTACAAATAGTACCATTTGTATAATTACTACATATTTTAAGGGATCTTTTCCGGGATAGCATCTTTTGCTAGATATATTGCTGGTGCTGATTCCCCTGCTCAAATTTCCGAAATTCCAGAAAAATGCCCCAAATTAGTGCCCAGTAAGCAATCGGCTCAACACCTGGGAGCTTGGCTTTCAAACCCAAGCTCCATACCGATAAAAATGAGGTATGATAAGATATATTTCGTGCGTTAGTCTGAGAGCTTATGGCGAACCCAGAACAGTTGGCTTTACTCAAACAAGGCGTAGAAGCTTGGAATGAGTGGAGAAGCGGTAATTATGAAACTCAGGTAGACCTCAGTCACGCCAACCTCCCTAGAGCCAACCTCCGTCAAGTCAAACTCATTGAAGCCAAACTCGTTGGAGCCGACCTCAGTCAAGCCGACCTTAGTCAAGCCAACCTCCGTAACGCCAACCTCATTAACGCCAATTGCAGCTACGCCAACCTCAATGGAGCCTACCTCCGTCGAGCCAAGCTCTGTCGAGCCAACCTCAGTGAAGCCAACCTCAGTCGAGCCTACCTCAGTGAAGCCTACCTGCGTGGAGCCGACCTCAGTGGAGCCGACCTCAGTGGAGCATTTTTAACAGGTACCCAGGTACTAGCAACTAACTTTGACAGGGCAATTCTAACTGGAGCTTGCATTCAGGAGTGGCATTTTAATAGTGCAACGAATTTAAATAATGTAATTTGTGATTACATTTATTTTAAGCATGAATATAATTCTGAAGAAGACAGTTGGGATTTTTCAGAACGCCGTCCTCAATCTCCAGATAAAAACTTTAATCCAGGAGAATTTACTAAATTATTCCAAAAAGCACTAGAAACTGTAGAACTAATTTTCAAAGATGGCTATGGTCAGTAAAAGATTGCAGGACTTACGCATAGTATGAATACATTATCATCTTTTGCACCAGTTACCTGCCCAGTGTGCAACAGCCTTTGTTCGGACCCCCCGCTCTACAGTTATAGTGTTTCTGAAGCAGCAGCATACTTTTGCCCCGTAAGCCGCAATAGCGATCGTCATCGACGGTTTAAGGCTTGTATCCATAAGCTCTGGCAAGGAGAAGACTGCACTATTCGGCGTTGTAAAGAGTGTGGATTTAGTTTTGGGTATCCGTTTGTAGGTGGCGATGAAGAGTTTTACAGCATTTTGCACGAGCAGAAGGACTACCCAAGTTGGCGATGGGATTATGATATTGCTATTCGGGAAGCTCTGACTTGGTTTAGTGGAGGTAATATTCTGGAAATTGGTGCAGGTAAAGGAGCATTTTTAACTCACTTGGGTAAAGAATGGAAATGCTATGCAATGGAAGGCAGTGAGTCAACTAGAGAACCGCTAGAAGCTGCTGGCATCCAGGTTTTTCGGGATTTTTCTGAAGTTGCCCTATCGGAAGCGGGAAATTTTCAGGTAATCGCTCTATTCCAAGTATTGGAGCATATTGCAGAGTTTCACGCAGTTTTAGCCCAATGTTACCAACTTTTATGTCCAGATGGCAGATTGTTCATTACAGTACCGGATGGTGACGCCATGATTCGTCAAACAAAAATAACTGGCTGTCCTGATATGCCACCAAATCATATCAATAAATGGACACCGGAGAGCTTATCGCGTGCCTTGCGAACAGCAGGATTTTCACCTGAGAAAGTAATTTTTGAACCTGCCTCATGGCAAAATTTCAAGACTTCCCTATATTTGAAGGTAATTTCTGATGCCAGCAAACCCCGCTCATTAGCAGCCCAAGTTTATCGCATCCCCAACAAACGCTTGCGGGCTCCGTTGCTAGCTAGCTTGGGATTACCAGCGTTACTGAGTATGTTTCCTTACCTTAGACAACTTGGGCAGGGTGGTACTTTAGCGATGGTTGGAGTCAGGAGTTAGGAGACTGCGAGACTGCGAGACAGGAGACATCAGTGTTCATCTGCGTTCATCTGCGTTCATCTGCGTTCGCAAGACAGGAGACAGGAGACAGGAGACAGGAGCCATGTATGTGCTAACCATTCTTTGCCAAGGCGGCTGGATGCCAACAAATCTCTCCGAAGGGTGGCGACGTTTAGGTTGCTCGGTGGAAGAATTTTTTTATGGCACCAATATGGGTAAATCCTGGAGTGCTGAAGGGCGACGAGAAAACCATCAAATCAACGCTCAACTTCTAGCTACTGCCAGACGCCTTAAAGCCGAAGGACACTTGGATCTGATTTTTGCTGTAATTTATGACGATGTCTTAGAAGTTGAGACAGCGAAACAGTTACGCGCCCTTGATGTACCGATGGTAAATTACCACGTCGATTTGGTGGGGCAGTGGTATCGCATTCTCCGCACAGGGAAATACTTTGATAGGGTAGCCTGCGCTCAAACCTCAAGCTGGTCAGGTTTGCGCCGAGCTGGGATTCACCCCTATTATATGCCTATGGCAGCAAATCCACCAGTTGGTAGCGCATCTACTATTATCCCTAACGATGGCGTAGTATATTTAGGCTCGCCTTGGCTATACCGCCGCCAAGTGTTGGCTGAATTAGCCCGACAAGGTATTCCTTTAAAAATTTACGGAAACAACTGGCTACGCAAAACCCTTGAGCCTGGGTATGTCCATCCGTGGGCAAAAAATCTCTACGATTTACAACATTACCTGTTACCAAGGTTGCAAGAAGAAGGCTGGGGTGGATTCCAAGAAACAATCTTGAGGCGTCTGCAACCACCTCCACCACCAGCAGGGCTGGGTACTGAGCTACCAGCAGAGAATATCTTGGGTTACTACCCAGAGAGTGATTTTATCCCCCTTGTCAAGGGTGCTGCTATTAACCTGGGTTTCACCCATTTTCAGGGAACACCGGGCACTCCGCAGGAACGTCGGCAAATGCGGCTGCGAGACTTTGAAATCCCAATGGTAGGGGGTTTTTATTTAACTCAGGATTGTGCCCAGTTACGGGAGTTGTTTCCCATTGGCGAAAATTTAGTTACTTGGGACAATCTATTAGACTTACAAGACAAAATACGCTATTATCTTGAAAACCCTGCTGAACGGCTTCATATTGCTAAATATGTCCAAAACTATTGCCTGCAACACCACACTTGGAACAATCGGTTCCGCCACCTGTTGCAAGAACTAAAATTGCCTCAACCGCAATGAAAAAAGTTCTGATTGTGACACCCAATTGGCCGCCGATTTCCTGCCCGGACATGCATCGCGTTCGGATGTCCCTGCCATTTTTCGGTGAGTTTGGCTGGGAGCCGTTGATTTTGAAAATTAATCCGGAAGAGCAAGAAGGAATCAAGGATACAGAATTAACTAAAACGGTTCCAGCCCATATAAAAACTTGGCAAGCGGGTTATATTCCTAAATCTTGGACATCGTGGTTCGGGTTGAAAAATGTGGGTTTGCGGAGCTTTTTACATCAGGGTAAACTCGGCTCTGAGATTATTAAAATAGAAAAGCCGGAGGTAATCTTTTTTTCAACAACTATGTTTCCTGTGATGTTGTTAGGGCGCTACTGGCACTCAAAACATGGTGTACCGTATATATTAGATTTCCAAGATCCCTGGTTAAGTGATTACCAAGGAAACCGAGTAAGAGGTTCCTTATACCAGTCTTGGAAATACAAAATTTCCCAAAGTATAGCTAGTATACTAGAACCTATAACGTTACGGCAAGCTACACATATCGTTAGCGTTTCGCCGGGTTATGTGGATACCTTGCTCAAACGTTATTCTTGGTTGAAGCCAGAGCAGTTGACAGTATTGCCATTTGGTGCCCCCCAAACAGATTTTGCTTATCTAAAAAAATGCCCAGTCAAGCAAACCCACTTTAATCCAGGGGATGGGTACCAGCACTGGGTTTATGTGGGCAGAGGAGGTAGCGATATGGATTTTGCTCTCCGTGCCCTTTTCCGAGCATTAGCGAGAGAGCGCCAGCAGTCACCGCAAAAGTTCAGTAACTTGATGCTTCATTTCATCGGTACCGACTATGCTCCAATAGCTCAGGCTACAATCGAACCGATAGCATGGGAGGAGGGAGTAGGAGATATGGTGCGAGAGCATCCTGCAAGAATTCCTTATTTTGAAGCATTGCAATGCTTACTAGATGCCGACGCTTTAATTGTTCCAGGTTCTGACGAACCAGCTTATACTGCCTCCAAGATATATCCTTATATTCTAGCGGAAAAACCGTTATTGGCAATTTTTCATCAACGCAGTAGTGTAGTTAGTGTGTTAGAGTCTACCAAAGCAGGGACTGTAATTACTTTTGAAACAGGGGCAGAAATTAGTGTAATCTTAGAAGCGATCGCAGAAAAATGGCTTAACACCCTGCCACCAGCAACTCCGATAACTGATTGGGTAGCATTTACACCCTACACAGCAAGGGAGATGACACGTAGGCTATGTGAGATTTTCGATAGTAAAATTCACGTTCGTAGTGCGGACTTTAGTCCGTAAAAAGCTCGTAGTGCGGACTTTAGTCCGTAAAAAGCTCGTAGTGCGGACTTTAGTCCGTCAGGACTTACGCACACTGGCATATATAGGGGCAACCACAGGGGGATTGCCCCTACGAACCCGCTATATATAGAAGCAGTGCGTAAGTCCTGTCCGTAAAAAGTTCGTAGTACGGACTTTAGTCCGTAAAAACTTTTCTCCCAATCAAGCATAAAAATCATGTCTCAATACCTAGAATTACCCCCCCAAAACTTAGCCACAGCATCAGTACGCTATGCAGCTCGCAAAGAGCGAAAACCTTTACTAAGAACATTTTGGATAACTGTTATCATCATTTTCTTTGTAGCAGGATTCACGATTAACACTCCATCTTCATCTACTATATTTGGTGCTAGCTTAATTGCTATCACTGCCTTAGTACCTAGCTATTTATGGTGTACAGGGATGGCATTAGGATTGCCAATTTTTCCCATATTTGCTTTAACGTACCTCTGGACATATGCCCTTCAACTTGTAAATAATAATCCAGAAGTAACTACTTACTCACCAGAGGGTCATTTTTTTGCTAGCCTGACTGTGGCAGGCTTTCTTGCATTAGGAACGTTTATCTGGTTTTTATTTGTCAGATCGTCTTCTAAACCTCCTAAATATTATCGTGCTTTTAGCGGTAAAAAAGGAGAAAACATATTTTTTATATTTTTAATAATTAATATTATTTTTAATATAGCTCGGATAGGGGGATGGTGGAATTTAGGTAATTTATACTCCTTAATTACTGGAATAGTTTTGGGTATTAATACTTTATCTATTTTTGTTTTAGCTTATCGTTGGGGTGGTAGAGAATTATCAAAACCCAAAATAAATGCTTTTAGAATTTTATTAACTATTTTAATTTTAATCAACACAGTTAATGTTTTATTTGTCGGTGCTATAGTAATGTTTATACTGGCAGCTATAGCTTTTATTGCTAGTCGCCGACAAGTTCCTTGGGTAACTATTATTTTAGTTATTGCCTGCTTTGCTTTTTTACATTATGGTAAAGGTGAGATGCGTCATAAATATTGGTGGGGCAGCCACCAACATTTTGTGCAACCTTGGGAATATCCAGGTTTTTATGCAGAATGGTTCGATTTATCTTACAATAAATTTTCCGAAGGATTTTTACATCCAGATTTTAACTCAAAAGCCAGGAGACAGCAAACACTTGCAGAAAGAGTTGACCTTATTTACCTATTATTAATGGTTCAGAAAAAAACCCCCACAGAGGTACCATATTTAGACGGGGCTACCTATGCCATCATTCCTCAATTATTAGTGCCCCGCGTTTTCAATAAAAGCAAACTTAGTACCTTTGAAGGAATTTATTTATTAAATATACATTATGGGCTGCAAACTAGGGCGGAGACTGCCAAAACTACAATTGGCTGGGGTCTAATCAATGAAGCTTATGCTAATTTTGGTCTTTTAGGTTGTGGAGTACTTGCTGTTATATTAGGGGTATTTTATGGACAGGCTACTCGTTGGTCTATGCACACCCCACTTTTATCATCCCGCTCTCTATTTAGTGTAGTATTATTTAGTCTTGCATTCCAAACGGAAATTAATGCAGGTGTTTACGTTACCGAACTAATGCAATCTGTAGTTGTTTTGTTGTTCCTTAATTTTACGTTGATGGCAGTTCATAAAGTGACTCCGCCTAGGATACAGATCCGTCAGATTGAACAATCATAATTATGAAAAAAATAGCAATAATTACTACCCATCCCATTCAATATTATGCACCTTGGTTTCAGGACTTAGCTAAGGCAAGCTCCTTTTCAATAAAGGTTTTTTATCTATGGAATTTTGGCGTTACTGAGCAGGTAGATAAGGGGTTTAAACAACCAATTATTTGGGATATTCCGCTGTTAACCGGATATGAATATGAATTTGTACCAAATGTTAGTTCTAATCCGGGTCTTCATCACTTTTTTGGGCTGCAAAATCCTACCCTATTAAAATCTATAAGCGTCTATCAACCAAATGCCATTTTACTTTTAGCCTACAATTATGCGACGCTTTACCATTTTATCTGGCGCTGGTTTAACCCTGCCCCCCTAATTTTCCGGGGTGATTCTCATCGATTGGTGAAACGCACTGGAATTAAAGAATGGGCACGACGGCAATTTATATCCCTGGTTTATAGACGCTTTTCGGCGGTTCTCTATGTAGGTAAAGCTAACTATGCTTATTTCCGCCAGCATGGTGTGCCACCAGAAAATTTATTTTTTGCTCCCCATGCAGTAGATAACGAGCGGTTCATAGCCCAAACTGAGTCAGCTACTCGTGATGCTGTGGTGTGGAAGCAAGAACTCGGAATTCCTGAAAACCACTTGGTTATTTTGTTTGCTGGTAAGTTTGAAGATAAAAAGCGCCCTCTCGACTTACTAAAAGCATTTTTGCAAGCAAATCTCCCCCAGACATCTTTACTTTTTGTAGGAGCCGGAGCTAAAATAAGTGAGTTGCTCGCTCTCTCAACAAATCAACCCCACGTCCGGTTTGCCCCTTTTCAAAACCAAACGTTAATGCCTCGTACTTATGCTGTTGCTGATTTGGTAGTATTGCCGAGTTATGGGAATGAAGAAACCTGGGGGCTGGCAATTAACGAGGCGATGTGTATGTCTCGTGCAGTAATTGCTAGCACTCATGTTGGCTGTGCCCAAGACTTAATTCAACCTTACCGAAATGGATTGATTTTTCCAGCAGGTGATGTATCTGCCCTGGCTGCTACTCTGAAAGAAGCTGTTTCAGATCGAGATCGACTCAGTGCTTGGGGAAAAGAAAGTCGCACTATAATAGATAATTATAGCTACGCTCAAACAACTGAGGGATTGAAAAAAGCTTTGATTTATCTGGGAGTTTTAGATTAATTAAAATGTCTATTCAAAATAAAACGAAAATTCATGTTTGGATTCCGGATTTGTCGGAAGTTACAGGAGGAATTCAAGCTTATTCAAGTTTCTTGCTAGAAGCGTTAATCAGTGTGGTTGATAATGTTGAGTATGAAGTTTTTGTGAAACACGATAGGGGCAACCACGGGGGGATTGCCCCTACCAATGGGGGCAACCACAGGGGGATTGCCCCTACAAACCCGTTAGATGGGGGCAACCACGGGGGGATTGCCCCTACTCACCCGCTAGATGGGGGCAACCACGGGGGGATTGCCCCTACTCACCCGCTAGATGGGGGCAACCACGGGGGGATTGCCCCTACTCACCCGCTATATATAGAGGCAGTGCGTAAGTCCTGTACTTTAGAAAGGTTTTCACTTCCGCCTAATATCCAGTTTCATTGTGCTGGTGGGTGGCATCCATATTTGCGGACTCAGGCTTTTGCCAGTCAAATTATTGGATATGGGCTGTGGCAGCGCCCTAGTTTGATTATTACCAGTCATCTTCATTTTACTCTTGCTGCCTACTGGTTAAAACGTTTCACTGGTGTTCCCTACTGGGCAGTTGCTCACGGTACGGAAGCTTGGAATATTGAACGTCAGGCTCTAAAAACAGCCCTGCATTATGCGGATAAGATTCTGGCTGTTAGTAATTATACGCGCGATCGCCTGCTAAATGAGCAAAATATAGACCCAGCTAAAATCTCAATTTTGCCAAACACCTTTGATGCCAACCGCTTTAAAATTGCCCCTAAGCCCCAATCCCTGCTGAAGCGTTATCAATTGACGGCGGAGCAATCAATTATTTTGACAGTAGGTAGGCTCGATAGTACCCAAGGTTACAAAGGATATGACAGAATTTTGCAAGCCCTACCTGAAATTCGCCGTCAGATACCCAAAGTTCATTATATGCTGGTCGGCAAAGGCAGCGATCGGCCTAGAATTGAAAAATTAATTACAGAACTTAACATTCAAGACTGTGTAACCTTAACAGGATTTGTACCAGATGACGAACTTGGTGATTATTACAACCTTAGTGATGTTTTTGCTATGCCTAGCAAAGGGGAGGGATTTGGCATTGTTTACCTAGAAGCATTAGCTTGTGGTAAGCCAACTTTAGGGGGAAATGAGGATGGAGCTATTGATGCTTTGTGTGATGGTGAGCTAGGAGCTTTGGTTAAACCTGATGATATCGATGCGATCGCTCAAACTCTAATCCAAATTTTGCAACATACCTATCCTAATCCCCTGATTTATCAACCTGAAATGTTACGGCAAAAAGTCATAGATAAATTTGGCTTCCATCACTTTAAAGAAACCCTCTCAGATTCTTTAGCCGCGCATTTTATGTTAAACCATTCTCAAGCAAACTAATGGAATTTCAAAGAATACTACTAAATGTAGGGCAACCACAGGGGGATTGCCCCTACGAATCGGCATATGTAGGGGCAACCACAGGGTAAGGGTAAGGGTAAGGGACTGGGATTGGGTGAATTCTTAACCTACCCAGTCCCTCTCCCTCTCCCTCTTTGCCCCTACGAACCCGCTATATGTAGAGGCAGTGCGTAAGTCCTGTAATAATTAATTGTTGCTGTTACAAGGTACCGAGATGAAAGTCCTTCATGTAATTCCCTCAGTTGCGCTAGTGCGTGGTGGTCCCAGTGAAGCAGTTTTAGCAATGGTAAAAGCCTTGCGCGAACAAGGTGTCGAGGCTGAAATTGCCACAACCAACGATAACGGCTCCGATTTACTAGATGTGCCACTAAACCAATTGGTGTTCCAGGAGGTTCCGATTTTGTTTTTTCATCGGTTTTCCCCACCTATCCATCCCGTGAGGGAATTTGCTTTTTCTGGTGACTTGACGCGATGGCTTTGGCAGCATATATCTGAATACGATCTTTTGCACATCCATGCTATTTTTTCCTATCCGTCTACGGTAGCAATGGCTATAGCTCGTTGGCAAGGCATCCCTTACACTAATCTACCTCTAGGTCAACTGTGCGAATGGTCTTTACAACAAGGGACTCTGAAAAAGCAAATTTACCTGAGACTAATAGAACGCAGCAACCTGAATCATAGTAAAGTGATTCACTTCACCTCAGAGCTGGAACAGCAAGAAGTGTCTAAACTCGGTTTATTGCCACCCAGTTTTATAGTGTCTTATGGTGTCGATATACCAGCAACCTTAACTGACTCCCGCCAGCGTTTACGGGAAATTCTCAAAGTCCCAGAGGATGAGCCTGTAATTTTGTTCATGTCTCGCCTGCACCCGAAAAAAGGCTTGGATTACCTGATCCCAGCTTTGGGGCAACTCACCGAGCATCGTTTTACTTTTGTACTGGCAGGTAAGGGGGATGCTGAGTATGAAGCTAAAATTGATGAA
>CASBRB010000244.1 GCA_949127975.1 Oscillatoriales cyanobacterium PMM_0019
CGTGATAGCGCTCGGTTGCCCCGGTAAGTGCCATCTGGATACCCTTGCAAACAGCCATAAGTCTGTACTATTCGGGAGAGAGCTTCGTAAGCCCAGTCACTCGGTTGCACATCTTGGAACTGGGAAACGTTGGTGACTTGATCCATTGGATCGCTATCATCGTTACTAGGTTGGGCAGGATCGTTACCAGGTTGGGCACCATCTTTGACACTTTGGGCTACCAAGGTTTTGTGGGCAGTGTTGGGAGCCACAACTGGTAGCACAGATGAAGCATTTGACTCGGTTTGTGCCTTGGCAAGGCTTTTCCCTAGTGGCAGGGTAGATTGGTTAATAGCTTTGGCTGAACCCATAGATTTGTCAGTGGCACCTGCCGTCGCCTGTGACGAAACCGTCTGAGCGGCAAGGGTGCTGCTAGCCACTAACAAGGTAGCACCCAAAACTGTTGGTCCCACTTTTAGCGTGTTCCAGAGAAGTTTAGACATAGTTTTCGATCCTCACACCTAATTGAAATCGACTAGGATTAGCCTTCCAGAGCCTTTTTATAATTATTTTCTCACATATCTTTACAATCTTGGTAGAGAAGCTCCGGATTTCCCTCTATAGTTAGACTCTAAAAATTAAATACGGATAAAGCAAGCACCCTGTCCCCATGTATCCGCGTACACATCCGAGCTGTCGGTTATAGATTGGTAATCATATGGTAATATTTAGGTTAAGGTATAGCTATTACAGTACTGTAGCACTGCCTCTATATATAGCGGGTTCGTAGGGGCAAACCCCCTGTGGTTGCCCCTATATATGCCAGTGAGCACTGCCTCTATATATAGCGGGTTCGTAGGGGCAAACCCCCTGTGGTTGCCCCTATATATGCCAGTGTGAGTAAGTCCTATATTAGCCAAAATTCTCTTAACCAAGCAAACAGTTAGGGGCAAAGTCCCCGCCCCTAAAGTATTAATATTTAATTTCAATGAACTACTTAACCCCGATAACCCGTAACAATGTAGGCGACTCTTTGACCGATATTGGTAGCATGATCTGCCATCCGCTCCAAGTGACGAATCACCAACACCAATAATAGTATTGGCTCCACGACGCCTTTGATATCCCGCTGATACGCTAAGGTTTGATATATTTGGTCGTAAGCATCGTCTACGGCATCGTCTAGCTGCTTCACCTGACGCCCCCGATTAGCATCCAAATCTGCTAGAGCCACTAAACTCGACGCTAGCATTGCTTGGGCATGATGGGACATCACCTGAATCTCCAACATGCAGGGATGAGGTGGGTAAGGAAACAGCTTAAGGGCTATTTCCCCTAAGTCCTTGGCGTAATCACCAATTCGCTCTAAGTCTCGCACCAACTGCATAAATGCGCTCAGAAGGCGCATATCCTGGGCTACTGGTGCTTCCAGCGTCATCAAAGAGGCACAGTCTAGTTCTATCTGGCGATAAAACCGATCGATTTGTTTATCCAGCAAGGGGATTTCCTTGGCTGCCTCCAAGTCGCGGGCAAATAAACTTTTGTGGCTCAGACGAAACGAGTTTTCCACCAATGCACCCATCCGCAAAACATCCTGCTCCAAGCGCCTGGTTCTTCGCTTGAACTGTTTTCGTTCCGGGTTGACGTTTTGATTAGTAATATTCACCCGAGAAAACCCATATATCTAAAGATATGATATTAGTTTAGCCTGTAGGCAATTTTATCTGTACCCACGCACCGCCTGTCTCTAGATGATTCTTGGCTTCTACTGAGCCACCATGAGCCTGGATAATTTGCCGGACTATCGCTAACCCCACACCGCTACCACTACTAATCGGAGAGGCAGTGGCACTCCTAGATGTCTCAAACGCCCGATGTCGCGAAGGTTCTCCCCGATACAGTCGCTCAAACACATGGGGTAAGTCTGCCTCGGCAAAGCCTGAGCCTGAGTCAATAATATTTATTTCAACCCTGTTGGCGGCATCCTCACCTGTCAGCAATTCCACTTCCACTAGGATGTTGTTCTGGTGGGGGCTGTATTTAATGCTGTTGTCCAATAAATTGAGAAAAACTTGGGTGAGGCGAGAGCGATCGCCATTCAGCATTATTGGCTCGGCTTGAAAGTATACCATATTTAGTTGTTTTTGTCTAGCAAAAGGTTCTAAGGTCTGCCAAACAGATTCAATTAATTCTCGAAGCTCAACAGGTTTAACGGAGAGATATTTACTAGGGTCTCGCTCTAAACGGCTTAGTTCGAGTAAGTCTTGGACTAGATTAATCAGCCGATTGACTTCTTGCACCATCCGATCGACCCATCCACTCAGGGGAGGTTCTAGACGCCCCTGCAAAGTTTCTGCCACCAACCGGATAGAGGTTAGAGGTGTCCTGAGTTCGTGAGCTAAATCAGAAAAGGTGCGATCGCGTGCCTGGGAAATTTCTACCAAAGGTTGCCGATTTTCTAAAAATACCGCGACTTCCCCTTCTGGTAAAGGGATACTCGATGCTCGCAGAGTTAGCGTTTGCACTTGCGAGAGCGCCTGAGCATCGGAAATTGTCGGATAAAACACCCATTCTAGCTGGCTTGGTTGCTGTCGCTGACGAGTTTGCTCGATCAACTGATCTAACTCATAAGATCTCACTAGCTTCAGCAGTAATCGATCTTGTCCTGGCTCCCAGCGATTAATTTGTAACAATTGTCGCGCCTGCTGATTGCACCAGAGCAACTGATTTTCTTCGTCTATATGTAGATACCCGATCGGTGCCTGTTGGAGCAACTGTTGCCAAGTTTCCAGTTTCCTTTCTAGCTGCGACTGTTGCGCTTTAGCGGAAGCCACCCCTCGTCGCAGGCGAGAAACTATCGGCAATGAGATGATTTCAGCAGCATCAGTCTGTAGTGACTTGAGAATCAGCCGCAACTGCCGCTCGATCAGAGCCTGTCGCCAAAGCCAAAAGCCAAGTCCAATAGCAAGTCCTAGAAAAAAGGCTAATAGGGTCATTAGTTCAGGAATTAGGAGCCTTCTCCAACTGAATGTCGGCAGGGGTCTCCCTGCTATACCCTAAGAGTGTTAGCGGGAGAGGAATGCCGATCTGCGCTTCGCAGCAGCGCTTCGCTATCGATATAAGTGTTGACACTATATAGAAAAAATTGTTATATTATTATAATGCCGTGGGACTCATGGTGTCTGCACAGGGAGGGCTAGAGAATACTCACCCGTTGAACTGTGAAAATTTA
>CASBRB010000245.1 GCA_949127975.1 Oscillatoriales cyanobacterium PMM_0019
CTGGTTCGTGATGGAAGTTTTTAGGAATGCGAATTTTGATGCGCATTTTAATTGGTCTATTGTCTACAACTGAGGTCGTCATATTTACTCCTTATTGCTAAATTGAAAAATGTTGAGTTGGCCTGTTACCAGCTAAATTCTGGAGATTTAGACTCAGACAAAACTTCCAGATCCAAATCGTTCATGTAAATTTGGGCACTGCGAATTTGTTCTTCGCTGCCCCTTAGTTCCAGCTCGAACCAGCCATCCTCTCTGGAATGTTCTCCCAATATGGCTGTGGCAATATTGACAGTTAAACCATACTGAGAAACCAGATGTGAAATAACTGGTTCTTGAAGATAATCCTTGGGAATACGAACTTGAATGCGTTGAATAACCATTTAAGCCTCGTCAACATTCTTAATGTGAGTTCTACGCTCTAGAATTTCTTTCAATACTAGGGTGACTAATGCAAGACAACCCAGCAGCACGGCAGCAGAAAAAGCCGATTGAGTATGGTATTGCTTATAGGCATCCTCGACAAAAAGCGGTAAAGTTTGAGTTTTGCCAGCAAGGTTGCCAGATACAACTGATACAGCCCCAAACTCGCCCATTGCTCTAGCATTGGTCAAAATGACTCCATAGAGTAAACCCCAACGGATATTAGGTAGAGTGACGCGCCAAAAAATTTGCCAGTCACTACCTCCCAATGTTCTGGCAGCTTCCTCTTGGTCGGTTCCCACTTCTTCTAAGACGGGAATGACTTCACGGGCGACAAAGGGCATAGTAACAAAGGCAGTTGCCAAGATCATCCCAGGCAAGGCAAAAATAATTTTGATGTTTGATGCTTCTAAAAACGATCCAAACCAGCCATGCTGCCCATAGAGTAGCACAAGCATCAACCCGGCGACTACTGGTGAAACCGAGAAGGGAATGTCTAGAATGCTGATTACTAACGCACGACCGGGAAATTTGTGCCTTGCGATCGCCCAAGCCGCACATAAACCAAATACTGTATTGATGGGCAATACAATCCCAGCAATCAACAAGGTTAGTTCCACAGCATGAATAAAGTCTGATTCTCCGATATTACTCACAAAAGCACCAAATCCGCCTTTAAAGGCTTGCACAAACACATTCACCGCTGGAATCAACAACACTAAGGCGAGGTATGCGATCGCCCCTCCAATTAAAGCCCCCTTAATCCAACTGCGTTCCTTATTCATAGCGTCGTCCCCATGCTTGCAATAAATTAATTGCTACTAGCATCAATAGCGAAATTGCCAATAGCACCGTGCCAATTACCGTCGCCCCAGCATAGTCATACTGTTCTAAACGCTGGAAAATCAGCACCGATGCAATCAAATCCTTAAAAGGTATATTAGAAGCCACAATCACAATCGAACCATATTCCCCAACAGCGCGAGAAAATCCGAGTGTGACGCCAGTCAACAAAGCTGGCATTAGAGGCGGCAGAATCACCCGCCAGAATGTCTGGGCTCTTGATGCTCCCAAACACCAAGCAGCTTCTTCAACTTCCTGCTCCATTTCTTGCAACACGGGTTGCAACGTCCGCACGATAAAAGGCAAGGAAATAAACAGCATTGCCACACCCACTCCCAGCCGAGTAAAAGCCACCTTAATTCCTAGGGGTGCTAAAAGAGAGCCAATCCAACCGTTATTACTGTAGACTGTTGCTAAAGTAAGACCGGCAACCGAGGTGGGTAGAGCAAAGGGTAAATCAATCACAGCATCTACTAAACGTTTGAGGGGAAAGTTATAGCGGACTAAAACCCAAGCAATTAAAGTGCCAAATAATCCGTTAATTAAGGCAGCAATCAATGCTGTGATAAAAGTAACATCGTAGGCTGAAATAGCTTCAGACGTGGTGGCGATCCTCCAGAATTCACCTACACCTACTGTGCTAGCCTTCGCCATGAGGGCTACGGCTGGTAGAAACAGCATCAGCGTGAGATAGCCCAGAGTAACGCGCCACGCCCAAGAAATCTTACTCAACTGACTCAATGGGTTGTTGCTAATTGAAGTAGATTTAGATGAGGGAACTAATGCTGTCATGAGGGATCATTTCCGAATGCTGGCTTGAATTTTGTCAAAAATAGCACCGTCACTGAAGAACTTCTTCTGAACTGCATCCCAGCCTCCAAAGTCTTTAACGGTGAACAAGGTTTTGATAGTGGGATATTGCTTGGCAAATTCTTTTTCTACCGTAGCCTCAACGGAGCGAAATCCTGCCTTAGCAAATTCTCGCTGCGCTTGTGGAGTGAAGAGAAACTTGACAAATGCTTCAGCTACTTCACGAGTTTTGTGCTTATCCACGTTTTTGTCCACAACGGCAACGGGGTTATCAATAGAGATGTTCACGTCAGGGTTTACGTAAGGAAGTTTCTGACTTTTCTCTCCAGCCAGAATTGCTTCATTTTCATAAGTGATTAAGACATCTCCTTGTCCTTGCTTAAAAAAGGCATCAGTCGCTTCACGAGCATCTTTGGGCAGTACAGGTACATTTTTGTAAATTTTGCTGGTAAAATCAAAGGCTTTATCGTCATTGCCTCCAGTTTGACTGACGGAACCCCACAGACTTAGAAAGTTCCAGCGAGCGCCGCCGGAAGTTTTGGGGTTAGCAGTAATCACGCTGACGCCATCTTTCGTTAAGTCTCCCCAAGTTTTGATTCCTTTGGGATTATTATCGCGGGTTACCAGAGTAACTACTGATTTCGTCACGATAGCGTTGTTAGGAGCTTTTGTTTCCCAACCTGGTTGAATCAATCCGGCTTGCTGAATTTTTTGAATGTCCAGCCCCAAGGATAATGCCACAACGTCAGCATCTAAGCCATCCACTACAGCGCGGGCTTGGGAACCAGATCCTCCATAGCTTTGGCTGAAGTTAACGTTTTGGTTGTGTTCTTTTTTCCACAAAGATGCGAACTGGGGAATAATGTTTTCGTAGGCAGATTTGGTAACTGCGTAGGAGACGAGGGTTAGCTCGACATTACCACTTTTGTCAGCGGCGGCATTTGAATCGGAGCGGCCCCCAGAGCAGGAAGCTACAACCAAACTCAAGCTTACCCCTACCAAAAACAGGGCAACAAACCTCAACCCTAAACGCCGTTGTATCCCTCCTGTTATCTTTAGTCTCCACCATTCAGGCGCTATCAGTTGCGCGATCGTTTGCCACAGATGCATTAAACCTTCTCCTTTAATCTCCGGTTAGTTGGTCGGAATACAGTATTATTGGCTATGACACAAATTGTACAGCAGATAATCAGGTTTGCGTACACTTCGTAAAAAATTTCAAAACTTGGGGTTGGTATAGCAACCGCCTTGGCGGTTAAGTGCGTGAGCCGAAGAGTGTAGGGTGCGTTAATGAAATGTAACGCACCATAATTATGCTAATTTTCGGTGCGTTACGAGTCAAGCTAACACACCCTACTCAAGGGCTGTGACAGGAGCGTGAGATTGAGAGAATGTCCTAAGGGCCTTGGTGGTTGCTATATATAGAGGCAGTGCTACAGTACTGAGATCATTACTAAAGCCAGAGGTATTTAACGACAGAGATAGGACACATAGAAAGTAAATGACCTTTGGTGTAGAGAGTTAAAACAGTGATCGTCAAACCCGGAAAAGTAACTGTCGCCTTGATGGCAGTCGGATTATTTACCTGTTTTGGTTATACAGTCGTAGCCCAGCAGCCAACCCCAACCC
>CASBRB010000246.1 GCA_949127975.1 Oscillatoriales cyanobacterium PMM_0019
CTGGCTCTCTCGTTGCAAAGCTGACCCTGGTATAATATAGCGCGTTACCTGCTTGATTTCCTTGGCATCTCTTACTAATGTTCTAGCAGGGTTGGCGATCGTCAACAATTGGGGGTTGGGCGTCTTGCAGCCCCAAACTACGTACAACCAATAGGAGTCACCTAGCTGCTGTGCCTTGCGCCACTCATTAGCCGTTAGGGCAATGCTTTGCTGTGCCTGCGCCCTTCCCTTGACTTCAATCCGTCGCACTGGGGATTTTCCTGTCTCATCGGGTGGCCCCACGCTGCGAATGTCAAAACCACAGCTATCATTTTCTTTACTGACATCCTTCGGTTGCCATCCCCGCTGGCGCTCGTAGTTCATCACCCATTCCATAGCGAATGCTTCTACTTCCGGGTCATTTCGCATTTCTTGCAGGGTTACAGTGCCATAGGCTTCTGCTGGAGCAGGATATACTAAAGCAGTTCCTCCGTAAATCACTCGTCCAGGGCGCACAATTTGCAGGTATTTTAGTTCCGTCTCCTTGCTCTTGTAACGTTCTTGTAAGTCCTTAACTTTCTTTTGGGCGTTATCTCTAGCCACTCGATAAGTTTCATCGCCTGCCGCTACTTTCGCCGCTAGCTTCATCTGGGTAGTTTGCTGCTCTCTAATGGCAGTTTCCATTGCCTGTTTTAAGTAATCTTGGCGAATTTGTAACTCCCGCTGGCGTTTCTGTCGTTCCTGGGCTATGGCGGGAAGTTGAATTTTCACCTTCAGCCAGTCTTCAATTTCCTGTTGCTGGGCAGGTGTGGGAGGCTTCAGCGTCCAATCCTTGCTAATATCTAAAGCTGGTGCTAAGTTGTGCAGACTGTCAGCCGATACCACAGCAATCTCTCTAGAGGCTTTTTGAGCGATCGCTGCTAAGGTAGCTTTTAAAACTATATTGCGTCCCGATCGCTGCTGTCCAGCTACTTGAACCTCGAAAAAGTGGATGCTGTAAGGTTCCTCGGCATCGGCATCAATAAATACGGCAAAACCACTACGAACTTGTTCTTCTAACTGCGCGTCTAGTCGTTCTGAAATTGCCGCAAACAGCGGATGTCCGGGAGAGAGCATTTCGGCGTCTTGATGGGCGACTTTAGATAAATGCTCTTTATAAAATGTCAGCTTGGGGTAATTCTTCTCTGGGGTTCCCAATCGTCGCACTGCATCCAAGTTATCAGAACGAAATTCCTCTTTAACATAGGGAATGCGCCACAAGCCATCGGCACGAGGTTCCAAACTTACTCCCATAAATTCACACGCCCGTTTGAAAAATTCTTCCACGTAACGCGGCATCAACCGTTGTTCTTCAGATATATAATCTTGGTCTTGGGTGCGACGGATGCGGGATAAATCTACATGGGAAGTTGCCAGCGCTACACCAGTAGCTTGCTCTAATTCTTGTAGACGTTGGGGAGTGAGTTTCTCGATTTGTTCGAGTGCTTCATCTTCTGCTGCTTTAGCATAAGTAGCTTCTCGAATCATATCCTCAAATTTGATATCATTTAGTTGCAGCAATTGACCAATAACATCGAAGACGCGATCGCCCATTGCATTACGAATTTCTTCTAACTTAGCCAGTAGCCTCTCTAACACTCGTCCTTCTACTGTATTCACCGCTACGAAGTTAAAGATATAAACGTTCTTTTCTTGCCCAATCCGGTGAATGCGCCCCATCCGCTGTTCTAACCGATTTGGATTCCAAGGAATGTCATAATTAATCATTAGCTGGCAGAATTGCAAGTTGATTCCTTCCCCAGCCGCCTCTGTTGCTAAACAAACTTGTTTATAAAACTGAAAATTTCTTTGCGCTTCTTTTCGGGCTAATGGATTCATACCCCCATGAATCTCACAGGTGCTATATCCCCAAGCTTGGAAATTTTGCTTGAGATATTCAAGGGTATCTCTATGCTCTGTAAAAATTAATAGCTTGCCGCGCCCGTCTTTTAATTCATTAAATTCTGAAGAAGCTAAGCAATTTTTCAGGGCAGTAAGTTTAGTCTCGCTGCCCATATTTATTGTCTGCTGAGTTAATTTAACTAAACGCTCCAGTTCCCGTAGTTCTTCGCGCAATTGCTCTAGCTGCTCTGCTACAGTAGATTCAACCGCTAAATCTTCTAATTGGTCTTCCTCGCAATCATCAGTCTCCATCTCTGAATCTACTGGCTTGCCCAGGTTTAGCAGGCGTTCTCGCTGTTCTGCTGGTGACAAATTTTCGAGTTCTTCTAACAGATCGTTGAAACGGCGCTGCCGTTTTTTCAAGGAACTAAAAATAGCATTTAAACTACTAGCTAACCTGCGTTGCAATACGGTTCGCGCCAAAGCTACCGCCGCTTGCTTCCGCCCTTTAGTCTTGCCCAAGTATTTATTGATGTACTTAGTTACGCGATCGTACAGGTGCTTTTCTGCCTCTGATAAGTCAAAAGAAACGGTGCTGGCATACCGTTCCTTAAACAGTTTACGACCTTCAAAATCTCTCAATTCTTCTTTAATCCGACGCAAAAACCAGGGACTATCTTCTAGTTTCAACATTTCTGGATTCAGTCGATCCAATATAAACTGTTCGGGATCTAGCAGTCTTAAAAAATTGTGAAACTGGTCGATATTTCCCTGGTGCGGCGTAGCGGTTAGCAGCAAAATTCTTTCTGAGGTTCGTGAAAGTTCTTCTGCCAATTTGTAGCGTCCGGTACGGCGCAATTCGTCACCTTGAGTTCTGGCGGAACATTTGTGCGCCTCATCAATAATGACTAAATCCCAGTCAACTTGTAGGATACCTGGAGTGACATCATCGCGCTTGGCAAAATCGAGGGAAGCAATACACTGGCGAAACCGCTCCCAAGGATTACCAGCTAGCTGCCCTTTCGTCAAGGCTGAGTTAACTACTTCAAACGTTTCAGAGAATTTGCTGCGCAAGTTCGTCTTGCCACTGTAGAGTTAAGGGAGCTGGTGCCAGAATTAGCACCCTTTCTAGGGCATGGCGCAGCTTCAACTCCTTCAACAGTAATCCAGCCATAATTGTCTTGCCTGCACCTGGGTCGTCAGCTAAGAGAAAGCGCAACCTTACTTGTGGTAAAATTCGCTCATATACTGCTTCTAGTTGGTGAGGCAAGGGACGCACCCCACTTAAGCTGACTGCAAAATGCGGATCGTAGTTGTATGCTACCTTGATTCGGGCTGACTCGATGAATAAAAAAAACTGATTGGCATCGACGGTAACTGCTACTGCCCGATCGCTATTTGCTAAAATCTCTTCAGCCTCTACTAAAGAGAGATAAGCATCGTGCAGTTCGCCTTGTTGAGTGCGAACTTTTAGCAGCAGAGTATCTGCAATAACCTTTGCCGATTCAACATTTACAGAACCTGTAAATTGTCCTGGCAGAGCGATGCGTTTTCCGATTAATTGTTCCATCGCATTTCTAGTCCACAAATATTTCCCAGTAACTATAGCTGGACTTACGCACTGCCGCTACATATAGCGGTTGGTAGGGGCAATCCCCCTGTGGTTGCCCCTACATATGCCCAGGCTGCGTAAGTCCTGTATAGATTATAAAGGACGAAGCAAGAGATTGTTCGTAGCATCGGTTTCGGGTCTGTCCATACCATCCCACTCCCGATTCGGTTACAATAGTTCAGTGTAGCTGTACCTTAAAGAACCATGACCCAGGTAGGTGAAAAAATTGTCCTTCCTCCTCCCTTCCCGGACCACACCCAACTGCCAGAGGAAGATGGTACTTTCGTGAAGAATTTTCAGGAGCATCCCCAAAGTATTATTCTGACTGATTCCATTGGCCCAGTGTTGGAGCAATTGCATCCGGATGGGCAATATGCTATTGGTCAAGATTGTGGCATCTACTGGCGAGAAACTAACCCACCGGAAAAAGGGGCAGAAGCTCCGGACTGGTTTTATGTCCCAGACGTACCGCCGATGTTAAATGGGCAGATTCGTCGCTCTTACGTGCTTTGGCGAGAATTTATCAACCCGTACATTGCTCTAGAATTCGCTTCAGGGGATGGCTCAGAAGAACGGGATGTTACACCCCTATTTTATTCAGAAGCAGGAGTTGTCACCAGACCAGGAAAATTTTGGGTGTACGAGCGAATTATGCATATTCCTTATTATGGGATATACCTGGTTAATAGTGGCAAGTTGGAGGTTTATAATTGGGTAAACGGGCGTTATCAGAAGTTGACAGCTAACGAGCGAGGGCATTATTCGATCGCCCGACTAGATATAGAGTTAGGATTGTGGCAAGGTAGGTATCAGAACCAAACTATGCTGTGGCTGCGGTGGTGGGATAAGGATGGTAATTTATTGCTGACAGGTGCTGAACGGGCTGCTCTTGAACAGGAACGAGCTTTAAGGGCAGAACAAGCCCAACGAAATGAACAGGAACGAGCTTTAAGGGCAGAACAAGCCCAACGAAATGCTATCCCCCGCCTGCTAGAAATGGGACTAAATGTAGAACAAGTGGCGGAACTGTTAAGTTTATCTATTGATGAGGTTAGGCAGTTTGCTATCGAGCATAACTAAATGTAGGGTGTGGTCTGGGTCTATCAAGGTGATTGCAAGTAACCTCTAAACTAGGATTAGACAAATGCCAAGCTACACAAAGTGGAACCATGCGTTAGTGTCTTATTTTACC
>CASBRB010000247.1 GCA_949127975.1 Oscillatoriales cyanobacterium PMM_0019
AGAAGCTGAAGCCAAAAAACAAGAATCTGAAGCCAAGCAATCTCAGCTATTTGCCGCAATTGCTAGCGGTGCTCGTCAAGCTAGTGATGTGGAGGTGATTTTCCAAAAAACCGTTCAAGGAACGCAACAATTACTCCACGCCGAACGGGTGTCAGTCTACCGTTTCAACCCCGATTGGAGTGGAGAAATCGTTGCCGAATCGACGGCAGAAGGTGTGCCTCCTTGCTTGAACATGACAGTGGCAGATACCTACTTCACCGATTCCGATGTCGGAGTAGAGCTATACCGTAATGGGCGAGTATTTGTCATTGATGACATTTATAAGATTAAGCTCACTCCTTGTCACCGGGAAGTGTACGAACGCCTAAAAATGCGATCGGTGGTGATTACTCCGATTGTGGGTGGCGACAAACTCCTGGGTTTGTTGTGTACCCAGCAATATTCGGCACCGAGAGTGTGGCAACAGTCGGAAGTTAATTTCTGCACCCAGTTAAGCACTCAGCTAGGGTTGGCATTAGACAGAATCAGCTACTTTGAACAAAAAGAAGCTGAAGCCAAAAAGCAAGAATCTGAAGCTAAGAAAGCCCAGCTATTTGCTGATATTGCCAACAGTGCTCGTGAGTCTCTTGATATTAACGAGGTGTTCAATAAAGCTGTTCAAGGTGCTCAAAAACTCGCCAACTTTGAACGGGTATCTGTATATCGTTTCAACCCAGATTGGAGTGGGCAAATCGTCGCGGAAGCTGCGGCAGAAGGTGTGCCTCCGTGTATGAACATGACAGTAGCGGATAGCTACTTCATGGAATCAGATCGGGGGGTAGAGGCGTACCGCAATGGGCGTGTATTGGTGATGAATGACATCTACAAAGCCAATCTCACCCCTTGTCACCGGGAGGTGTACGAGCGGTTTAAGATCCGGGCGACTGTGATTACCCCCATTGTGGGTGGTGACAAACTGCTGGGCTTGTTGTGTACCCAGCAATACTCAGCACCACGGGTGTGGCAGCAGTCGGAAATCAATTTCTGCACCCAGTTGAGTACTCAGTTAGGGTTGGCATTAGACCGGATTAACCTCCTAGAACAGAAGGAAGGTGAAGCTAAACGATCGCAGCTACTGTCTACTATTACCCTGCGCATTCGTGAATCTCTCAAGCTGGAAGACATCCTCAACCAAGCCGTCGAAGAAGTGCGACTAGCATTTGAAACCGATCGCGTGGTAGTATATCGCTTCGATCCTACCTGGCATGGCAAGGTGATAGCAGAATCTGTTGCTCCTGGTTGGATGCTAACTCTAGGGGTCGAAGTTGCTGATACCTGCTTGATAGACAACCAGGGTGGCAGCTACAACAAAGGTCGCGTCCGTGCTATTGAAGATATTCATAAAGCCGGTTTGAACAATTGTCACGTTAAGATGTTGGAGCGTTTTCAAGTTAAAGCCAACTTGGTTGCGCCTATCATGCTAGACAATCAGTTATTCGGCTTGATGATTGCTCATCACTGCTCAACAACTCGGGTGTGGCTGAAAGCGGAAATCGATTTGTTCACCCAGTTAGCAACTCAAGTGGGTATTGCCCTCAACCAAGCAACTCTGGTGGAACAAATCCAAACTTTGCTGGCAGCTCAGGAAGTAGCTACCCACCAACAATCTGAAAACGCCGAAAAGCAACGGTTAGCTAAGGAAGCCCTACAACGACGGGCGCTGGAGTTGCTGATGGAAGTCGATCCCATTGGTAAAGGTGACCTCACCGTTCGCGCCCAGGTGACTGAGGACGAAATTGGTACGATCGCTGACTCTTACAACGCCACCATTGGTAGCTTGCGGAAAATTGTCGCTCAGGTGCAAAATGCTGCTAAACAAGTAACGACAACCACCAGCAGCAACGAAGTTTCTGTCCAAGAGTTATCGGCAGAAGCGTTACGGCAAACCGAGGAAATTGTAGCAGCTCTCGATCGCATTCAGGAAATGTCTATTTCGATTCGCGCCGTTGCCAACCATGCTGAACAAGCCGAAGCGGCAGTACAACAAGCTACGCAAATTGTCAAGGAGGGCGACGACGCCATGAACCGGACGGTAGACGGTATTCTAGCGATTCGGGAAACGGTAGCAGAAACCTCTAAGAAGGTGAAGCGCTTGGGCGAATCTTCACAAAAGATTTCCAAAGTGGTGAACCTGATTGGCACATTTGCCGCTCAAACTAATTTGTTGGCGCTGAATGCTTCTATCGAAGCGGCTCGTGCTGGAGAAGAAGGACGTGGTTTCGCGGTGGTTGCTGATGAAGTGCGTTCCCTCGCTCGTCAATCTGCCGCAGCCACGGCTGAAATCGAAAAGCTGGTTGCAGGTATTCAATCTGAAACTAATGAGGTAGTCGCGGCGATGGAATCCGGTACTGTGCAGGTGGTTACTGGTACTCGTTTGGTGGATGAAGCCCGCCAGAGCTTGAACAAAATTACTGCTGCTAGCGCTCAAATCAGTGCCCTGGTAGAAGCGATCGCTCAAGCTGCTGTGGTGCAGTCCAAAGCTTCCGATGAGGTTACTCAAACTATGAGTAATGTGGCGGAAATTGCTAACAAAACTTCCACCGGAGCTACTAAGGTTCAGGATTCTTTTAAAGAATTGCTGACGTTAGCCCAAGAATTGCAGGCTAATGTGGGTAAGTTCAAAGTTAGCTAGATTTCGATCGTTGGTCATTGGGTTTGTTTCTGATGACCAATCGAATTCTTTGGCTTCGGAATTTTCTCCTCGTTCCCAGACTCTGCCTGGGAACGAGGGCTTTGAGGCTCTGCCTCCAATCTTCTCGTTTCTCGTTCCATCGCTCGTTTCTCGTTCCATCGCTAAATGAGGGAATGAGTTTGAACACCGATTGCTCCCGGTGGTGTTCCCGACTGGTGGAGGCAGAGCCTCCAAAGCTGCATTCCCAGGCAGAGCCTGGGAACGAGAAATCAACGAGAAATCAAAGTTTACCTCTCCCTCTCCCTCTCCCTCTTAGCTACCCTATATGTGCTCAGTGTGAGTAAGTCCTGATATTTTTAATCGCATTGCGGCGCAAAGGTACGCAGAGGTAGCATTCGATTAAGCACTCGCGCCTAAGTCTACAATAATTCTGTGACAATTGGGTAAATGTTATGACACTCGACGCTGATATCCGGGATCAAGCTTACCAATTTTTTATTCAAGAGGCTCCTGAGTTGCTCCAGGTGATGGAAACGGAGTTGCTAACTCTTAGACATGAGCGTACAACTACGAAGATTCACAGTGTGATGAGGGCTGCTCACTCGATTAAAGGCGGAGCTGCTAGTGTTGGACTTGAAGGCATCAAAATTCTGGCTCACCGCCTTGAAGATTTCTTTAAAGCTCTGCACAATGAAGAAGTCGATTTTAACCAGGAACTAGAAAGCTATCTTCTACAGGCTTACGACTGTCTCCGCATCCCTCTAATGGAGCAGATTAGTACTGGTTATTTCAATGCAGAACAGGCGATCGCGATCGCGGAACCTGTATTTGCACAAATTGAGGAGCATTTAGGTGATTTCCTCAATGATGAGGAATATTTACCCAGTTCGGTTGAATTAGGGATCGATATTACCTTATCTATATTTGAGGTGGATGTAACTCAGGCACTCGATCGCCTCGTCGAGGTGATGATAGATCCCGATCATCATCAGGTAGCAGGAGAATTTCGTGCCCAAGCAGAGGTATTTAGCGGGATAGGGGAATTACTAAATTTGCCGGGATTTGCAGCTATAGCTAATACTACTAGGGCGGCACTTGATGCTCATCCAGAGCGAGTGTTGGATATTGCCAAGGTGGCATTAGCTGATTTTCAGGCAGCGAAGATCGCAGTGATAGGAGGCGATCGCATTTCTGGCGGTTCCCCTTCACCTGCCTTAATCCAACTGGCTAACCCTTCGGATAGTGGTAAACCTATAGCCCCAGAGCCAGAGCCAAACGACTTTAGCCCAGATTCTACATTTTACTCAGAAAAAAAAATAGCAGCCCACCCCAGGGAACCTTCTCTGGATGACGTCTTTGGTAGCTCTGTCTCAGATTATTCCACAACAGAATTGGTAGACTTCTCGGTTTTCCCTGAAATCGAGGAGTCATCCACATTTGCTCTGAATGACATTTTTGGTAGTTCTGTCTCGGATTACCAAACTCCAGAAGTGGAAGACTTGGAGGCTTTCCCGATAGATGCAGCCCAAGAGGAGTTATCTACATTTTCTCTGGATACAATTTTTGGTTCCCACAGCCAAGCTACCACACCAGATTACCAGCTTGAAGTCGATATAGTAGACAACTGGACTCCAACTCCAAATTTAGATGAAATTTTCGATACCCCGATTTCGCCTCCCCAACCTACAGAAATTGCCGACCTTTTTGAGAGCGATACAGAGGTAGTAGATGCTATTCCGGAAACGGTGTTGGCTGAAGAAACAGTTATTACTATTCCTTCTCTAGACGAAATTTTTGGTAAGGCTGTTTGTAATATTGAAACTTTCGCTAATATTGTAGATAATTCAGCAATAGAATTAGAAGAAGAAATACCTAAAACGGTAGAAGAATTAGAGCCTCTTTCTTTAAATGAAGTTTTTAGTGGCTTTAGGTCAAGCGACGAAAATGTAGAAATTACAGAAAATGGCAAAGCAGAAGTAATAGAGTCAATTTCGGCCCAGTTACAGGAACCATTAAATCCAGAATCAGATAACTCTCAATTTTCGGGATTAGACTTTGGTGAACAAAAAACTCCAACCAGTATCCCAGAGTTAGTTAAATCTGTTGAGCAAGTATTTGACAAGTTGCCAGCCGTAACAGAGTTCGCTCCTATAACTGCTGTTCAAAATCCGCAGATAAGTAATGGAGAAATTCAAGATCGGACCGTTCAGCAGCAAAATATACCAACAGGATCAGCTCCTGCTAGTACCCAGCTTTCGGTTCGAGTTGACTTGGAGCGACTAGAACGTATGAATAATTTGGTGGGTGAACTAGCTATAAATAGAAATGGGCTGTCTCTGCAAAACGAACAACTACAGTTGACTGTGCAAGAACTGCTGCGCAGGTTTGCTACATTTCAAGAAATGGGCAATCAGTTGAGCGAATTATCAGACAAGATGTTGGTAGCTCCAGAACGGGGAAATAGGGAATGGGAAACAAGTCTGGAATTGAACGCCACCGCCAACACGCAGTCGGCAAGCTCCATGTTTGACTCGCTAGAAATGGATCGCTATGGAGAATTACACTCTCTGGTGCGCGATAGTATGGAAGAATTAGCACAACTGGAAGAAATAGTAGGCGATGTTGTTCTTTTGACTGGGCAATCAAGCCAAACTATCGAAAGCCAACGTCAAATGGTGAATCACTTGCGGGACGATTTGATGTGGGCGCGGATGCTGCCCCTCGGCGAAGTGTTGAGTCGCTTTCCTAGAAACTTGCGCGACTTATGCGCCAATTACAATAAAGCTGTTGATTTAAAGTTGAGTGGCACGGGAGTTTTAGTTGATAAAGCAGTTCTGGAAAAACTCTACGATCCTTTAATGCACTTATTGCGTAATGCCTTCGATCATGGTATTGAACCATCAGAAGTGCGCCGTCAGCAACATAAATCGGAACGGGGTCAAATTGAAATTAGAGCCTACCACCAGGGAAGTCAAACTATTATAGAAGTGCGGGATGATGGTCAAGGTGTCAATTTACAACGCATCAGTTCGCGGGCAGTAGAATTAGATTTGCTGACACCAGAAGAAGTGGCAGTAACCCCGGCAGCTAGACTATTAGATTTGTTATTTGAGCCAGGATTCTCTACGGCTAACAAAGTTAGTGAATTATCTGGTAGAGGTGTCGGCTTGGATATAGTACGCTCCCAACTGCGATCGCTCAAAGGCAATGTTACTGTCAATTCTACTCCCGGCAAAGGTACTACTTTTACTTTACGCATCCCCCTGACGCTGACTATCGCTAAATTACTCGTCTGCACGGTGGGTACAACTGCCTATGCTTTACCCGTTGACAGCGTTGAAGAAATTGTAATTCCTAAGTCTGACCAAATCAAGTTATCTGGAAAACAGAGACTCTTGCATTGGCGGAAGCGGATTGTCCCTGTGTTTAATTTAGCTGAATTACTAGATTATGCAGTGCCAATGCCTGAAGCAACTCCGACGCAAGCGTTGGTATCAGTTCCCGCTCCAGAGGATTGGGCACCACCGCTGTTACTGCTCCGCCAGGATCAACAATTAATGGCTTTAGAAATCGATCGCTTGATTACAGAACAAGAACTGGTGATTAAACCTTTTGGTGCTGCCCTTGCCCCTCCCGGTTATATTTACGGCTGTACTATTTTAGGGGATGGTAGTATAATTCCGGTAATTGACGGGGCAACTCTGCTCAGTCGGACTGTCGGCGAAGAAAAGAATGCAGTATCCTCTACTACTATATCTAGTTCGCCGCCGAGTGCAGGTATTACTAAGAAATTGGTATCGACGGGCAGAAATAAGGCGTCTATCAGCCTAGCAAAATCGCCGTTGATTTTGGTTGTCGATGACTCGATCGCTCTGAGACAAACTTTAGCATTGACTCTGCAAAAAGTAGGTTATCGAGTTGTGCAAGCTAGGGATGGTAGGGAAGCGATCGAGCAATTACAGCAAAATTCCAGCATTCAGTTGATAATTTGTGATGTGGAGATGCCTAATATGAATGGCTTTGAGTTTCTCAATCACCGTCGCCAAGATCCGCAGTTATCAAAAGTTCCCATAGCTATGCTAACTTCTCGCAGTAGTGATAAACATCGCAAATTAGCCACTCACTTGGGAGCCAGCGCCTATTTTACTAAGCCTTACTTAGAGCAAGAGTTTTTAGCAGCAGTCAAAGATATGATTAGCAAAGATACTCCCGTTCTTGCTGGTGCTATATAAGAATCCAGGCGGTCAGACCCCACAAAGAGACTCCCTACTCCTGACTCCTGTCTTGCAAACGCAGATGAACGCAGATGAACGCAGATGAACACTGATGACTCCTGACTCCTGACTCCTGACTCCTGACTCCTGACTCCTGACTCCTGACTCCTGACTCCTGTCTCCTGTTCATTCAATACATATGAGTAACCAACTGGAAACAACATTAGATGCTGCCCCTACGGCACCACCCTTGAAAGTGCTTGTATTTAGCATCGGTAGCCTGAACTTAGGTTTGCCGATCGATGCAGTTTATAAAGTGCTGAACTCTACCCAAATTTACAACAGTGGATCTAATTGGGTGGGGCTGGCGCACATGGGCGATCGGGAAGTTACAGTTTTGGATTTACAGCGGCGATTATTTCCCGAAATTATAGCAGATAACAGCAAGTTTGAGTCAGGATACCTAATGGTTATCCAAAATAATAAAAGTGAACTTTTTGGTATCCCAGTAGAAACCGTTCCTGCTTTGATAGAAGTACCTTTATCAAGCATTAGAGTATTACCAGAATCCTTCCGTCACGCTGACGCCTTAGGGATAGCTAGTCACGTCGCTGTGATTTCTGAATCTGAATCAGAGACTAATCTCACCTTATTTCTATTAGATATTGATACTACAGTTCGGCTTACCCAACTTAATACCGATACTATTAATTAATTCGGTAGGTTGGTGTGGGAGAGAACCCAACACCACTCAATGTTCTAGAGGAAACTAAATTGCCACGCATCTTTGACAACATCGACCTCCCTCTACTGCCCACATTACGAGAGACACTGAAACTCTCTACTCGTGCAGATTTTTGCGTTGGCTACTTCAACCTCAGAGGCTGGCGACAGATTGACAGACTGATTGAACAGTATATAGGTGGCGAGGGAACTTGCTGTCGTCTCCTGATCGGAATGCAAAGTCTGCCAAGTGATGAAGTTCATGCAGCTTTCACTCTTGGAACTGGTGACGATCGTATTGATAATAGCGCCATCTTGCGCTTCAAAAAACGGATGGCAACTGAATTCCGCCAGCAGCTAACCATCGGTGCGCCTACGAATCAGGATGAAACTGGACTGCGACGCTTAAGCGCCCAACTCAAAACCCAGAAACTAATTATCAAACTGTTTCTGCGCCACCCCCTTCATGCTAAGTTATATCTCGTACATCGGAACGATCCCAACACGCCCACAGTCGGATTTTTAGGCAGTAGCAACCTAACCCTGCCCGGACTAGCAAAACAAGGGGAATTAAACGTCGATGTCTTAGACCACGATGCCTGCAACAAACTGCAAAAATGGTTTGGTGACCGCTGGAAAGACTACGGCTGTGTAGACATTTCCAAAGAATTAGCAGAAATAATCGATGAAAGTTGGGCAAGAGAAGAATTAATACCGCCTTATCACATCTATCTAAACATTGCTTATCACCTATCTCATGAAGCGATCGCTGGATTATCAGAGTTTCGCATCCCCCGCGAATTTAACGGTCTATTTGATTTCCAAAAAGCAGCGGTTCAACTGGCAGCCCGTCATGTCACCAGACGCGGTGGCGTACTCGTTGGCGATGTAGTGGGTTTAGGGAAAACTTTAGTCGGAACTGCCCTTGCCAAAATCTTGCAAGAAGACTGTTTATTAGAAACGTTGATTATCTGCCCCAAAAACCTAACCAAAATGTGGCAGGAATATGTAGATAACTATCGGCTATATGCCAAAGTGCTACCTATCAGTAAAGTGGAGAGTCAGTTGCCAGATTTACGCCGTTATCGGGTTGTGTTAATTGATGAAAGTCATAACCTGCGAAATCGGGAAGGTAAACGATACAGAGCTATTCAAGAATACATTGCTGCCAACGAAAGTAAATGTATTTTGTTATCTGCCACTCCTTACAATAAAACCTACTTAGACCTTTCTGCACAATTACGGTTATTTGTTCCAGAAGACCAAGATTTGGGATTTCGACCAGAAGCCTTACTCACTGAATTAGGTGGAGGAGCAAATGGAGAATTAGAGTTTATCAGACGGCATCAATGTTCTGTACGCTCCTTAGCGGCTTTTGAGAAAAGCGAACATCCCGATGATTGGCGCGACTTGATGAAACGCTACATGGTGCGGAGAACTCGCTCGTTTATTAAAGATAACTATGCCAAAACCGATGAAACGGGACGCAAGTATCTAGAATTCAACGATGGGACGCGCTCTTATTTTCCAGCTCGTATACCTCGAACAGTTAAGTTTAATCTCGAAAGTTCTAATACTGACCCTTACTCGCGTCTTTATTCCGAGTCGGTAGTAGAAGTAATTAACCAACTCAACCTGCCACGTTATGGATTAGGAAACTATATTGCCACTAAACACAAACAACCCCCCACAGAAACCGAACAACGCCAGTTAAATGCTTTATTTCGTGGCGGCAGAAGGCTAATGGGATTTTCCCGCACTAACTTATTCAAACGTCTAGAAAGTAGCGGTATTGCCTTCATACAGTCAATAGAACGTCATATATTGCGTAATTTTATCTATTTATATGCAATTGAAAAAGGACTAGATATTCCTATTGGTACTCAGAATGCTGAGTTATTATACACGGGAAATAACGATGAAGATTCAGATTCCGTGACGGCAACACTATTTGATACTGAAATAGAAGATTCAGATGAGAATATCCCTGATTTAGAAGACCAGTTATTGCAAAACGAAAACAATTTTCGCGGACGTGCAGAATCCGTATATAAAGAGTATGAAACCCGCTATAAAAGGCGGTTTAAATGGCTGCGCTCTACCTTATTTGATATCAAAACTTTAAAACGGGATTTGTTAGCAGATGCCCAAACATTAATTAATGTGCTGCAAAGCTGTGGAGAATGGCAGCAGGAGCAAGATGAAAAATTAGCTGCCATAGTGAAACTGGTAGAAAAAATTCACCCTAAAGATAAAGTACTGGTTTTCACTCAGTTTGCAGATACAGTGCTATACCTTGCTGACAATCTGAAGGCGAGAAACATTGCTAATATTGCAGGCGTAACGGGTCAAGACAAAGACCCTACTGAACTGGCAGGAAGGTTTAGCCCTTATAGTAGTGGAAAACGCGATAAAGTATCGCCTGATAAGGAACTGCGCGTATTAATTGCCACTGATGTCTTGAGCGAAGGTCATAACCTACAAGACTGTTCAATTATTGTAAATTATGACCTGCCTTGGGCAATCATTCGACTCATTCAACGGGCGGGTAGGGTAGACCGGATTGGACAAAAAGCTGAAAAAATTCTCTGTTATTCCTTCCTGCCTGATGAGGGTGTAGAACGCATTATCAATCTGCGAAGAAGACTCCGCCAGCGCTTACAAGAAAATGCGGAAGTGGTGGGAACTGATGAAACGTTTTTTGAGGATGATTCCTCTCAGGTGATTCTCAACCTATATAACGAGAAATGTGGGGTTTTGGATGGTGAAGAAGATACGGAAGTAGACCTGACTTCGGAAGCTTTTCAAATCTGGAAAAACGCCACTGATGGCAATCCTGCTTTGAAAAAGACGATTGAGGATATGCCCAATGTAGTCTATTCTACCCGCGCTCATACTCCCACTCCTGTGCAACCAGAGGGGGTACTGCTTTACATGAAAACCACTGAGGGTAATGATTCTCTGATTTGGGTTAACCGGGATGGTAACAGCATCACCCAGTCTCAATTGGCAGTTCTCCGCGCAGCGGCGTGTGAAGAATCTACTCCAGCAATTAAGAGAGATGAACAACACCACGAATTGGTTAAGAAGGGGGCTCAATTGATTGTAGAGGACGAGAAAAATGCTGGCGGTCAATTAGGGCGACCATCAGGGGCGAGGTTCCGCACCTACGAAAGACTCAAAAGTTACGCCCAAGAAATGAAGGGAACACTTTTTGTATCTGAAGAACTCCTAAAGGCGATTGATGAAATTTATCGTTATCCCTTGCGTTCTTCAGCAATTGATACGTTAAACCGTCAACTGAGAAGCGGCATTAGTAACCAACAATTGGCTGAATTAGTAGTTGCTTTGCGGATGGATGACCGCCTGGGCGTTGTCAGTGAAGAAGCCGAGAAACGGGAACCGATGATTATTTGTTCGTTAGGGTTATTTAAATCAAAGGATTAATTATTGCCATGACATCAGTTCAGTTTACTTCAAAACTTTCTCTAGAAGAGTTTTTGCAATTGCCAGACACTAAACCCGCTAGCGAGTACATTGACGGTCAAATATACCAAAAAACTATGCCACAAGGAAAACACAGCATTCTGCAAACTCGCTTAGTAACCTCTATTAATCAAGTTGGTGAACCGCAGCAATTAGCTTATGGACTTACCGAATTAAGATGCACGTTTGGGGGTCGTTCTCTTGTCCCAGATATTGCCGTATTCGAGTGGTCGCGCATTCCTGTCGATGAAGATGGCGAAATTTCAAATCGGGTGGAAATTGCCCCAGATTGGCTCATTGAAATTCTTTCTCCCGAACAATCTCCCAACAGCGTGATTAACAAGATTATTTTCTCTATCAAACACGGAACGCAGTTAGGTTGGTTCATTGACCCTAATGATAAATCGGTAATGTTTTTTCAACCTAATCAGTTACCCGAAGTCAAATACAATGCAGATATTTTACCTGTTCTCACTGTGTTAGAGAATTGGCAAGTTTCAGCAGCAGATGTGTTTAGTCTGTTAAAATTTAAATGAACAGGACTTACGCACTGCCTCTATATATAGCGGTTCGTAGGGGCAATCCCCAAGTGGGTTGCCCCTACTTACGCACTGCCTCTATATATTTCTCGTTCCCAGGCAGAGCCTGGGAACGAAGGCAAGGAGAGAATTTCTCGTTCCCAGGCTCTGCCCTTGTCTTTACCCACATTTTTTATGCTGGAGTTGGACATGTTTAGAGCGAGAAAACGAGCTTCTACGGAACACTCGCAGGGCTTTTTCACCCTCATCCCCCAACCCCTTCTCCCTTGATGGGAGAAGGGGTTGGGG
>CASBRB010000248.1 GCA_949127975.1 Oscillatoriales cyanobacterium PMM_0019
ACCCACCCCCAGCCCCTCCCAGGAGGGGAGCAGGGAGAAGGGGGGAAAGAAAAGAAATTCCGACTCTTACTCCCCTCTCCCAGTTTGGGAGGGAGCAACGCGAAAAAGTGAGAGGGCAATCGTTTCACTCCCAGGACTTACGCACTGCCTCTACATATAGCGGTTCGTAGGGGCAATCCCCCTGTGGTTGCCCCTACATATGCCCAGCCTGCGTAAGTCCTGACTCCCTCAAAGCGATGCCTGCGGCGGGCTGCGCCTACGCTCTAGGTCGTAGGATCAGCCTTCATTACCACAATTAAGGGTTTATTACAACCACAAAATCCAGTGTAGCCGATAGATTTTTATTCATAATATAGCGGCTTGCAGCCGCGTGAGGTACGGTAGGATAGTAGCGTCGGTGACGCTGTGCCCGCCCCTTCCATAGCTGTGTCAGGACTTACGCACTGCCTCTATATATAGCGGGTTCGTAGGGGCAAACCCCCTGTGGTTGCCCCTATATAGCAACCGCCAAGGAGGTTGCTATATTTGTAGGTTGGGTTGAGGAACGAAACCCAACATCACCCCTGTGGGTTTATGTTGGGTAACGCTATCGGCTCTGCCTGGGAACGAGAATATGACGTCAGGAAACAACTAGAATTAACACTTACATGATGCAAATATTCGGAAATCGTTCAACGTTTGCTGTCTGCTATGAACTTGACCAAAACTATAACGGAGTTTGGCTGTTTGGGAAATTTTGTTACTGGATTGGAGATGTTCAGGTTGGAGACTATGAAATTGGTACTTCTCTACGTGATATACTGTTTAGCCTACGCACAATCGTTAGGGACAACGGGCATCGAGAACACCTATCTCTTTTCGAGCTACCTGCTGAAGATCTATTGAAACGCTTAGATGATGCTATGTATGGAGACAAGAACTCTGAGTACGAACACATAGCGTTAGACGAGTGCTGGGCACGTTTTCAAATTCATTTTTTAGATGAAATATTCAGAGATTGGAAGGTATATCTTGTAGATCGTCCGCCTGATGCGCGAATTGTCTACTCACATTTACAGGAAAGTATAGTAGAGGTACGGCTTACTTCGGGAGTTTTTGACCAGGCAATTACTGATGTTTTTAACTGCTTATTTGATATTTATAACGCAGAAAATGAAAAATTACAAACGTAAGGTCAATAGACTATTTGAACAGGACTTACGCAGACTGGCATATGTCGGGGCAACCACAGGGGGTTTGCCCCTACAAACTGCGGGGACTTACGCACACTGGCATATGTCGAGGCAACCACAGGGGGTTTGCCCCTACAAACTGCGGGGACTTACGGAGACTGGGCATATGTCGAGGCAAACACAGGATAAGGGTAAGGGAAAGGGAAAAGGAAAGGGAAAGGGTGAATTATTATCTTTCCCTTTCCCTCTCCCTCTCCCTCTTTGCCCCTACGAACCGCTATAGGTAGAGGCAGTGCGAAGTCCTATTGAAGGAAGAATAAACTATAATTTTACCTCCCCCTGCCGCAGGATTTCCCAACCGTTGCCGCTCCATCTGGCGACAGTTGAAGGAACGCTGAGGCTTGGTGCCATCGCTTCTAATTCGGTGGGGCTCAGGGTAAGAACGTCGGGAAACTCGGCTTCAATTTCTGCCATTGTCAGCAAGGGCGGATTACCAGAGCGGTTAGCGCTAGTGGTAGCTAAAGAACCAGTCTGAGAAAGAATTTTTTGGGCTAAAGCATGGTTCGGCACGCGCAACCCTATAGTTGGAGTGGTGCCACCGCGTCCATAGATTGCTTGTGGAACATTTTCAGAGGCTGGCAACACTAAGGTTAAGGCTCCCGGCCAGAATTGAGCCGCCACTTGCTCAAAAATTTGTCTTTCTTGAGGACTAGCGGTAACAAATGGCCATAAAGACTGGGCTGACGCCCCCATCAAAATTAGGGGTTTCTCCTGACTTCTGATCTTGATTTCAAAGATTAACTCCGATCGCTCAGGTAGCACGGCTAGTGCTGGTACAGTATCAGTAGGAAAGCTCACTATCTGACCAGATCGGGCACCAGCGACGAGGGTGAGTAGAGAAACTTGTGTCATTTGCGATAGGCAAGAGCAAAGCGGTCAATTCCTGCTAAATCGGGAAATATCTGAATCTGGCAATAGCTTCCTTGCTGATGCAGTAACTCAGCTACTACTGGTGCTTGTCCTGCCATCATTTCAATCAACCAGATCCCACCAGGACGTAGATAAGCGGGAGACGCCTCTATCAGATGACGAATGCAGTCCAAGCCATCCACTCCACCATCTAAAGCTAGATGGGGTTCGTGCCAAGCAACTTCGGGTTGTAGTTGCGGCACCAAAGAACTGGGAATATAGGGCGGATTTGCCACCATCCCGCTAAACTGACCAATAAGTGCGGATAACGGCTGCCACCAAGAACCTTCATAGAACCGAATCCGGTCTTTAAAGCCTAGTCTAGAGCTGTTCTGCTGGGCAATTGCTAGGGCTGCAGCGCTGCAATCAACTGCATGAATAGTGGCAGATGGAAAAACATCTGCCAATCCGAGAGCTATAGCCCCACTACCAGTTCCTAAATCCGCCCAATGTCCTTCATCTAAAGAGTTACCTGGAATTATACCACCAGTTGAGCTATTATACGCGGCAACTGCCAGATCGATCGGGCACTCTGTTTCTGGTCGAGGAATCAGAACGGCTGGTGAAACTGCCAGAGAAAAATGTCGCCAGTGTGTCACCCCAACCAGGTACTGAACTGGCGTTCTATCGGCAATTCGCTGCTGCCATAGAGTTGTTAGCTTTGACAGAGGCACAGTTATTTGAATCTGCGGCATGTCTCTGAAAGATGCTAAACGCAGCGCTAGCTTGTCGAGTCCAGCAACTTCTAACAGCAGCCAGTCAACTTCCCCTAGTGGCACACCAGCTTTGGCAGCAGCTTGGAGCGCTCGATCGCGCCACTGCCAGAGTTCCCATCCTGAAACAACTGACTGCTGCGGGTTGTTCATGCATCAACGAGGTTTTGGTTGGGACTGATTAGCAGCAGGAGCAGATGGCAGGGTGCGCAAAAAGGCCAGTGACTCCTGGGATGGAAACAGTACAATTTGAGTCAACTGTTGATTATCGCTTTTCCGTAATGTGTCAATTACGCCTTGCAATGTTACCACATTAATTTCCACCGTCGAGGCTAGGTCTGGTTTTTCTTTTTTGAAGCGATCAATCATCGCCTGTAATTGTTCTTTATCAAAGAAGAAAGGAATAAACTGCTTATTGTCTTGTTGAATTGTCAGATAGCCTTTGTCTTTACCAGCTTTAGCCACAAACAGGGGAACACCTTGGAAATTTTCCACCTTTTGACCGCCCTGTTTGAGCACTGCTACTGCTGTTTCTACTTGGTGCTGCACGGGTACGTAAGCAAAATGCAGACCATCTGGCTTATTTTGATTGGCTTCCTCCAGCTTGTATACGTCTGCCAAAGACACGGGAGATACCTTCACCTTTTTCGCCAGTTCTGGATTTTGGGTTTTTAGTCTGTCGATAAAACTTTGGGCATCCTGTTGACTAATAAATATGCCTGCTACCGAAGTATCTTTATCTTGGGAGTTTTTCACCGATGCTACCAGTGGAGCTCCTCCTTCATCGGTAACTGTGAACACGGGCACTTGTTCCAACTTTTGCAGCACCTGTGCCTCTGGCAAAGCGATAGCTTTCATATTGCCTATCAACGAGGAACCCAACAGTGTACTGCCGACTATACTAACGGTTACGCACCAGCGAACGAATGATTTCATTTGTAATGACCTCAGATTTTACCTTGGATATGCCATCCAACTCAATCGTATTGGGTAAACGCGGTACCTAGATACCGATTTTTACATCCAACTACCTACTCTGCCCGTTTTCCCGTGCTGCTAGGCGCGGATAACGAAGCCAAAAAACGCCCTAGCATTCCGGATAACATCTACCTATTGAAGTATATGGGGACTCTTTCTAATATATCGGTTTTTCTTTTCTGTGCTATATTTTTCAGACCCAGTGATTGACAAATCTTCCCCATCTACCCTTGTGAGGGGAGAGGGGAGTAAGAGTCGGATTTTCTGCTCTTTCCCCCCTTCTCCCTGCTCCCCTCCTGGGAGGGGCTGGGGGTGGGTTGG
>CASBRB010000249.1 GCA_949127975.1 Oscillatoriales cyanobacterium PMM_0019
ATGTTGGGTTTCGCTATCGCTCAACCCAACCTACAGCTACTAATAATTGTAGGTTGGGTTGAGGAACGAAACCCAACATCACCCCTGTGTGTGCCCAGTGTGCCCAGTCTGCGTAAGTCCTGATAAAATTAGGTTGGTAAAAGCTTCCATTGAAAATTGAAAACAGAGTTATCAATTTCGGTAATTATTCCGGTTTATAACGGTGGTAAAAGTTTCCAGCAGTGTTTATCTAGTCTGAGGGCTGCCACTCCAACTCATAAAGAAGTCATCGTTGTTGCTGATGGGGATACAGATGACTCTTGGCAGGTAGCCACAACTTGGGGTGCGAAGGTGATTCGAGTTTTAAATCGTGGAGGACCATCACGGGCAAGAAATTTAGGAGCTGCATCTGCCGAAGGAGATATTCTTTTTAATTCTTTGGAGATTAATCTAATGACAGATTATCCTGCGATCGTTAAAATGAATTTAAATCGGGAACTTTAAGAAATAGCGTATCCGGTGTGCTGTCGCACGTCGGGTGAATGAAACGCTAGAACAATTTTGTCTTTGGGAACTCCGGCAGCAACGAGTTCGCCAGTGATGCCGTCTTCTATGCCATCTCTTTGAATCCAGATTTTGCCGTCTATTATTTCGACGTGAACGACGCAGCCGTGAATTCTGCGCTTGCTGTCCCAACCTGTATTCATCAACAGGAAGTTGTGGCGATCGCGATCGACAATCAACTTGCTCTCAATTTGTCCGTGACTGTAAGGAATGCGATGGTGCGCTTCTAGGATGCGTTCAATAATATCGCGATATTCATCTATTCTATCCATTTCATAACCTGCGCTTTTTTAGGCTCAAAGATAATCAGTTTAACGTGTTGATTTTCTACTACCATCTGGGCAATTTCTTCTTGGAAAAAATCTAGGTACACTTCATCTGAGATGGCTAAATAAAGAATGCAAGTTAATTATTACGATTTCTGGGAATCGCTATTGGGATGGCATACCAATGAATCAGGGGATTCTGGTGTGGTATTCTGGGGTGTAGCAGTTAATATAATTCTACCATCTTTAGTATGTACTATGCCTTGAGCTTCTACAATTGGGTCGCCTATCTTCCAAGGTTTTGATGCAGTAGCTACTGGGGGTAAGGTTGTTGGCTTCTGTTGAAATGTCGTGTTAGTTGGTTGAGGTGGTAGGGCATACCATAAATCAAAGTTAGTGAAGGGAGTGATTGGTAAAGTATCTAAACCTGTAACCGTGAATTTGCCTCGTTGTTGATTCCGACTGGTGAGGCAACTGTTGGCGATGGTTTGTTGGTTAGCGATCGCATTCCCCTTGAATTGTGTCAAGCTATTGGAAGGGCTAAACCCCAAAATAGTGATATTTACCACACCATTAAGCTGTGGATTACCTGATGAAGCAGTAATTGGACTATCTGGGGAATTAAATAAACCTTGGGTAGCGATTTGAATATTTCCACCTCTACCTAAATTGGCATTAGCAGTAATGGGGCTAGTTTCTAGGGCAGTTATAGTGTTGGTGGCATTGATGGTAATGTTGCCTCCATTGCCAGTGCTATTATTAGCCCCTGTCCTCGCATCAGCAGATATCGGACTGTTGTGGCGCATCATTAAACTTCCGGTTTGGATACTTATGTTACCTCCCTCACCCGATGCCGTTCCAGCTAACAGAGATGCTTGCTGGTCTAGATTAATATTTCTTGAATCTATTTTTAGATTGCCAGCATTACCCTTACCTGTGCTGTTAACTGAGATGTTAGCGCCATTGTCGATATTCAAGTTGGTTGTATTCAGAGAAATACTGCCACTATCACCTGTAGAACTGGTAGTTGTTTGAGCTGATAGTTGCGCTCCATTGTTAAGATTCAGTGACCTAGAGGTGATACTAACATTTCCAGCATTCCCCGTACCACTGGTACTCACCGAAATATTAGCACCTGAATCAAGGTTTAAAAATTCGGTATTAATGTTGATAATACCACCATTCCCAGTAGACTTAGTATCTGTGCTAGCAAATATCCCGCTTTTCTCGCTCACAGGATCGACTATATCTGTACCAAAGTTAACAAATCTTGCTGTCCAAGTGGGATCGGAGCCAGAAATATTAATCCCATTATTAACCTTAAAGTTGATATTGCCAGCCTTGCCACTACCATAGGCAGTAGTAAGGATTTCTCCACCACCTGCTAACTGTAGGTTATTAACGTTACCGATGATATTACCGCCTTTAGATGCATTACGACTTCGCGCTGCCAATACTCCTCCATTTTCAATCCTCAGGGTAGCTCCTTGTAAGTTAATCAACCCACCATTACCACTGGCTGTTTGTTCTGTGCTAGCAAACAAACCACTGGAAGCACCATTTAGACTACTAGCCCCTGCTATTTCAATAAAATCAGTAACATTAACCAGGATATTGCCTGCATCCCCTTGTCCTCTTGTTAAGGCTCTTAGTTCAGCTCCATTCGTCACAAAAAGTGATCGCGCACTGATATCGATGTTCCCACCAAGCCCCACACCAGTTGTTCCCACACCGCTCAATGCCGTACTAGGCCCCACAACAGTTGTTCCCACACCGCTCAATACCGCACTAGAACCATCAAAGGAAACAGTATCACTAGCGTGAATTATCACATTGCCAGCATTTCCCTGTCCTTCTGTTAAACTTTGCAGTTGAGCACCGTTAGTCACAGAAAGCGACGAAGCTGTGATGTTGATGTTACCAGCATTGCCTACGGCTCCCTGATTCACACTGCTGTACGCACCACTGGGTACTCCAGTGCTATCCACCTCATCAAAGGAAACTCTATCACTAACGTGAATTATCACACTGCCTGCATCCCCCTGTCCAGAGGTACTTGCAGTTATTTGACTGCCATTCATGGCTGAAAGTGACCTAGCTGTAATGTTGATGTTACCGCCCTTACCCTTACCCACGCCTTCTACACCATTGAATATCAAACTGCTGTTGGTAAGGTTAACTAACTCAGTCGCATTGATATTAATATCCCCTGCTAGCGAAGAAGCATTACCCATTCCCTGTTTTATACCCGCGTTAATTTGACTCGAATTAGATACTGTAAGTTTTTTAGCATTGATAGCAATAGAGCCACCTCCTCCGGCCCTCACATCAATAAAGGCACCATTATCGAGAATTACATCTGTTCTTGACAACAAGGGAGGAAAATTTAAACTAAACTTATTGCCATCAATAGTCAGCCCGACTGCGCCGACTCCAGAAACGCTTCCCACTTCAATTCTACCTCCCAGTGCTTTTAAAACTCCGTTAACTGTTCCATCAATTAAAATATTGCCAGTTGCATTGCTAGTTGGTGAAACCTTACCACCTACCAGTAATAAACTATTACCTTGGCTCAGTACTAAATCTAATCAGTAAAGCTTATTTTTCTCTATTTGTATGAAACCACCCTGCCTCTCCCAATTTGGGAGAGGGGCTGGGG
>CASBRB010000250.1 GCA_949127975.1 Oscillatoriales cyanobacterium PMM_0019
CAAATGGGGTGGAATCCCTCAGCTCTTTAACTAATTCAATGAGGGACTCATTACACGAAGGGGCAATTTCTGGATATTGATTGGCTGTCCATTCTAAGGGGGTAATCACTGAAGGATCGCTAATATCAATTCCCCGTGAGGTCATGGCAATGGTTTCCTGGATTGCGCTACTTAGCAATTCTTGAAGGTTAATTATTTTGGTAATCGCTTGACTCATAATTATCTGTCCGTTACCTAGGTTCGTTAAGTCACGCTACAGTCAATCTATCCTTAGACATATTGGCATTGTACCCCATTGGGATACAAATCGGGCAAAATTTTTGAGACTTTTCCAGAATCGGGGTATGTGCGATCGCTTCTAGAAAAAAATCAATCTTTCAAATTAATGAATCCTGGCAACGGGATTGAAACGATATAAGTTTGAGGTAGAGCCTGTTGTGAAGGTAGAGCCTCACAACAGCGTTCCCAGGCTCTGCCTGGGAACGAGAATAATTGGCTCTCCGCTTGAACAACAGGACACCCAAGGCTTTCAAACCTTAATGTTGGTTTTCGTCCCTCAACCCAACCTACAACTGAGAGCTTGAACAAAAAACTCTATTTAAAAAGTTTTTACGTACTCGATGAGCGCTCTCTTGTCTTCGTCAGACAGTTCTGAACCATAAGTATGCCCCCTATCCTCAACAAAATCGGGAGACAAGTTCCCATTTATCAGGATACTGGCGATTTCAGCTTGAGGGCTACCTAAGAGATCCAAATTATGCAAGCCTTGTCTGAGATCTAGGTGCGAAATTGCATCTTTAATATCAATGTTGGCAAGCAAGTTGATCGGCATGCCTTTAGGAATGGCAAGCTTGAGTCCTAGAGGCAGCGATAAAAAACTATCCCGATCGGTCTTCTTGATGATATGATCGCGCTTTTGGGGCCACAGCAGCTTTTCCATCGCATCCATATAGGCATCTACCCGTCCTGCAACAGAGGGATCTTTGGTATATTTCCCAAGATCGTTATTATGCAAGAAAGGCGCTGTTGCCCAAACGTTGGCTAGCGTAGGCGTGCGGTAATAGCCGCGCCCGCCGCCTGGTACCTTAAACTCGATTGGTTTATTTTTGTCGAAGGGATTTTCCAGCATCAGCGTGCCCGGTGACGGCAGTTCTTTATAAGTCTTAGACGAGAACTGCTCCCAAACATGCCCCTGAGTCGCATTGGTTGCTAGTGCCCTGGCAGCATTAGTGCCCACTTCCGTAATCGGATAGCGCTTATCGTCCGATAAGAAGTTGCGATCGAGAAAATCAGATTTGCTCACCGCTTCCAAGTACCACTGTTGAGCCTTTTGGGGATCGGCAGCGATATCTGCGGGGGGTTGTTTAGAAGAATGGCACTGGGCGCAATTTGTGGCAAAGGCAACCTTGCCTCGTTCTAACACCGACTCATCCTTAGTGAGAAAAGCTTCACCACCAGGCGCGTCTTTTAGATGCATCGGCTTTAGAGTCTTCAGAAATGCTTCTGCATCTGCCATCCGCGCTTCTGTTTTTGGCCAGTATTCGCATTCCTTCTTAGCCTTTTCCATGTCAAAAGGTTTCTGAGAAGTTCTGCCTAGCAGTGAGTCGTGGAGAGTCAGCCAGTAATCCGAACACATCCCAATATTGACGTAGACGCGCAACGAGGCGTATTTTATACCGATCGAATCTGCGCCATCCTTGAGGATGTGGTTCACAGCTTTAGTTGTGCCATCGTTCATTACTTCCTCGTGTGTTGGTCGATCGGCTAAATTAACGATCGAGTTAATTACATTCGGGTTATTAATATGATCCGTGGCAATTCGAGAAGTATCAGAAGTACCTGGTTCCTGGGTATTCAGAACTTGCCAGATAAAATCATTTGGCTTGAGACCTACACCAAATAATTTGCCTTCCTGAAGGTACTGGTTACCCAGCGCGGATACCAAATTATCCCATGTCGGTTTTTCTACGTCCGCTGGTGGGTTAAGAGGATTTAAAGCTACGTGACAGACTGCACAAGACAGCCCGATGCGGTAGGGAGGTTCAATGCTGGGATTTTGAGAATACTTTTTCGGGTCCCATTTTACTGGATCGAAGTTGGGGTTGTCGAACTTCCGCATCCCGATGATGCCAGTCGAGTGTGGATCGGAGCATTCATCCAGCCACAAACCATACTTGTCGGGGCCTGTCGCCGCCTTACATCCAGGATCGTTGATTGCACCAAGTAGGGCGAAGCGGTTATCATGCTGGCGGGAGTCGATAAGTTTGAGTAAGTCCGCAGCACCTTTGGTTTTTACCGCCAAGGTGTGATAGAATTTCTCGTTACCGCCTGTCCACAAGTACCAGGTACAGCGCCCACGATTCTCCGCTTCATTAATTTGTGGGTTTGGTGGCAGGTAGCCGATGTCCCCGCAGTAGTTAGTCACTTCAGCGGTTGGTGTTTGCTGGTATTCGCTGGCTCTCGGCTTTTGATTAGATTCGTCAGCTAATGCCAAGCCGCCAATTGCGACCATAACACAGACAAGGAGCATCAGACAGAACTTCACAAAAATCTGCAATTTTTTCATCTAAAAAACTCCTGGAGTGTGGAAACCGTGTGGCTTTAGCCCACGGATGAAACACGACTCGCTAAATTCATTTAGCGTCCCCTTTCGGGGTAGAGGGGTATGGTTGCCCCTCTGTGGGGATATGGTTGTCCCCAACTCCTGAAAGGAGTAAAGTTCGCCTAGCCAAAGTTATCGGTCGGTACTATCCTTGCAGCACTGTCTTACCCCTCGTAAAACTGTTTAACCACTCGGTTCTAGAGCATGGAACTGGCGTCGCATTGTCCTCGGTAGGAACTTAAACACTTACCGATAACGTAGTTTCCCCATTGCTGGGACTTAGGCTGGTCAACTACCTAAAGTTAGAGGCACGAAGCCCCGTCTCTTTAGAGCGGGGTGCTGACCAAACTTTCCTGTCTGATAATTTAAAGCCTATACACGATTTTACATTACTAATAGTCTGTTGGCATGAAAATAAAATATTTTTTAATCGCATTGCGTCGCAAAGGTTTGCGCAAAGGTCGCAGAGGTATGGAGAGGGATTATGGTAATATTAATTGTCAAGATATAGTAATGTAAATTATTATGGCAGGCTTCAAGGTTTTGTTGTATTGGTGAGGAGACAGCTATGAATGTTGGCGATTCAGTAAATGTAAACCTTCGCGATCGACTAGATGCGGCTCGGAGGCAGGTGGAGAAAGATCGAACAGGGTCTCTAGCTGCTTTGAATGACATCTTCAGCCAAGGTGTAGTTCCCGATTCGCCGTTGAATGGTCGCTACAGGGGAGAGCTTGTTGTCTTAAGCTGGAACCAGTTTTTAGACTTCTTGGGTGATGCGATCGCGAGGATGTGGTTTCCTTGGCAGGGCAAGATGTTAGACGCTGCCACCCAAACTGGCGATAACATTTTCTCCGACAATATTGTATCAGTAGGTAGGTTGCTTTGGTCTGGTTATAGTGGCTATATTCCCGACGGCGATGGGCGCGTTCGTGCCTTTAAATTCCGCACATACACTGGAGCAGGTAAATTAGACCCCGACATCCAAGTTTTTAAGATAGATTATGACTCGGAGGAAAATCCCACCTTTTTTATCCGCGACATCCTCGACGAGTTGAGGCAGATTGACTCAGGCTACTACCTCGGTAAGGCTCTGTTGCGCGATGGAAGTGGAAATTGGTCGTGCGTTGCCTATTTTACTCTCAGTTCCTAGTGAAACGCTAGTCGAAAAAGCCTAGCACTCGCTTGGCGTAATCGTTACGGAACACGCCTTTGGGGTCAGTCTTCTGACATATTTGGCGGAACTCCTCTAGGCGTGGGTACTTTTGTGCGATATCACTGTTATTCAGCGGGTAGTACTTGCCCCAGTGCAGCCTTACCTCATACAACTGAGTGAGGCTGTGCGCCAAAAAGCCTGCAAACTCGTAAAACTGCGTCCTCGGCTCCTGGTATGTGAAGAAGCTGATCGTGTAGTATGGCTCGTTGGAGCCGCTAGTCATGGAAATGAGCGTATCGTCAGGCAGTACGCGGCGGAAAAATAGCGGGTAGTGGTGTGTGTAGCTCCCCTTATGCTCCATAAGCGTTTCTAGCATATTTATTTTTTTCAGCTCAGACGCCACCTCGTCAGGAAGAGTTTCCTCTATGCCAGCAAATAGGGATGTAACATAATAAACCAATTTTGTAGCCTGGTAAATGTTCCTGGCGGGAATGAATACTTCCATTTCCAGATGCTTGAAATACTCGTGGTTTAGGGTGAGTGCGTCTGAACTGTTATCAACCATGTTATCAATTTGGACAATGATGTTGGGAACGATCGATTTATAGAACCACCGAATTAACTTAGGGTTTCCCAAGGAGAGTAATACTTTAATGGCGACGTGAAATAAAACGTCCACTCCGATTAGTTTGTACCCACGATGAATGTTAATATTTAATCTCTCACCAAAGGTATTAGCCTTCGTGGGAATTGCCCGCCGCTGATAAACGAAGTAACACCACAGGTAGGGAATAAGAATAAACTGCTGCAATGGGAACTCACTTTCATGGGCAAGCACCTCTTCTAAGGTATCGAAGCGGGAGATATTTTCTTCAATATCATACTTGGGGACACAGTGAAACGTGACAGACAAGATTATGCCCATGCAACCAAGAGCGCACCGAGCTGCAAGAAGCTCATCTCCCTCTTTCCACTCATAAATTTTCGCTTGCCCAGACTCAGCATCGTATGCCGCCACACGCAGGGAGTCTATATAGTGGGAAAGGGAGTGCTTACCGGAGCCGTGGGTGGCTGTCGATACTACTCCAGCGATCGTCTGCACCTTGACAGCACCCAAGGTAGGCAGGGTAGAATTTGTTTTACTGTGGATGGTATCGAGCAGGTTGTGGAGGATACAACCACCACCTGCTGTGACTAGCACATCGCCTGTGGCAGTTTCTGCTATTTGAATGCTGTCGAAGTTGCTCATATCGACAATGACATCCTCACACTGCACGACATCGCTCCACGAGTGCAGCGAAGCGACTACGCGAATTTTACCGCCAGCGTGTTTATTGAGCAATTCCAGCACTTCTGCTTCATTCTGTGGCTTGTACCTATACTTGGGCACAAAACTGACATTGCCACCAAAGTTGGTAATGGCATGTTTCCTCAAGGTAATTAGCCAATCTGACATCATAATTACCTCTATCGTCCACACAATGAGTATACAAAATTGGTGTGGGCATTGTCAATACTAAGCGTTTGGTATTATGTGGCTATCGTTAGCTATTATCGGTGATATCTTCGATGACGGCTTCGGCTTGGTGAACGATCGCTCTCAACTTCTCCACCATCTCTTGCTCAACTTCTTGCCACAATCCTCTCTGATGTGCTTCTAACAACCTTTCAGCCATATCTCGCAACGCCCAAGGATTTTTCTGCTGGATAAACTCTTGCACCGCTGGATTAAATAGATACGCTTCTGCTACTCCCTGATACATAAAATCTTCTACACAGTTAGCTGTGGCATCGTAGGCAAATAAATAATCCACCGTCGCCGCCATTTCAAACGCACCTTTGTAACCGTGGCGCATTACCCCAGCAATCCATTTCGGGTTAACTACACGGGAACGATACACCCGTGCTATTTCTTCCCGCAACTGCCGCACTTTTGGGTTTGCAGGGATAGAATTATCTCCAAAATAAGTATGAGGGTTCTTTCCAGTCAAAGCCCGCACTGCTACTGTTAAACCACCCTGAAATTGATAATAATCATCAGAATCGAGCAAATCGTGTTCGCGGTTGTCTTGATTGTGCAATACTATTTGCATCTGCTGGAGACGCATTTCAAAAGCTTCGGGCGCGGCAACCCCCCCTAACCCCCCCGAATTTCGGGAGGCAGTATAGGCGTAGCTGCTCCAGTTGATGTAAGCACGGGCTAAATCTTGGTCATCAGTCCAGTTTTGTGCTTCAATTAAACCTTGGAGTCCAGCACCGTAAGCACCAGGTTTAGAGCCAAAAATGCGGTAGCGCGATCGATCCTGTGCTTTTTCCTGACTCAACCCTGCTTGCTGCCACAGTGCCATTTCAGCCATCACCTGTGCTGCCAGAGGATTTTGTTCGGGGGGTTCATCCAATGCTGCCACAGCGGCTACAGCACTATCGAATAAATCAATCAAATTAGGAAAGGCATCGCGGAAAAAACCAGAAATCCGCAGCGTTACATCCACACGGGGACGCCCCAAAACTGAAAGCGACAAGATTTCAAAATCCACCACCCTGCGGGAGACACCATCCCAAACTGGCTGCACACCCAGTAAAGCCAACGCCTCTGCCACATCATCTCCCCCGGTGCGCATGGTGGAAGTACCCCATACTGATAAACCAAGTGTTTTGGGATACTCACCATTTTCCTGGGTATAACGCTCAATCAGTGCTTCTGCTGCTTTTCGACCAATATACCATGCTGTTTCAGTAGGGATAGCACGGATATCAACCGAGTAAAAATTGCGCCCAGTGGGTAAAACTTCCGGGCGTCCTCGTGTAGGGGCCCCTGCTGGGGCACTAGGAACAAACCGCCCATCTAATCCCCGCAATAACTGAATAATTTCCTGATTAGTTTGTTTGAGTGCGGGTAGGAGGCGAGTGCGTATCCACTTTAACTCACCTTCTACTGCCCCCCCGTTAATGGGAGGAGTTCCCATCATCAACTGTTCCACCAAATTAGCGGCTTGATGCTCCAATGCCTCAACTGCATCACCAACATTTTGGAATTTATATTTGGCAGAGTGTAATGTGGAGTTTTTTAATCCAAAATCGGTGGTGAGTGGGTCGAAATCCAGCCCCCAATCCTGAGCCAAAGCACGAGTTAAACCCATTCTACCTTGTCCTGGATGACGAGCGATCGCCACAATCAAATCGCGCAATTGTCGTCCTTGAGGACACTGCCCAAAAATATGCAACCCATCTCTAATCTGAGCTTCTTTCAACTCGCAGAGATAGCCATCAGCACGAGCCAGAAAATTTTGTAATTCCTCAGTTTCATATTGCTTAATTTCTAACCCAAGTTCACCGGATAATTTTTCTTGTAAAACTAGCTGATTAATTCGATCGCATATCACAGGCAACCGTGAAGGATCTAAACTTTGAGCCTCATAATACTCATCAATCAACCCTTCCAACTTCTGCAAACCACCATAAAGCTCAGCACGAGTCATAGGCGGCGTTAAGTGATCCACAATCACAGCCTGGGAACGACGCTTAGCTTGAGAACCTTCCCCAGGATCGTTAACAATAAACGGGTAAAAATGCGGCAAAGCTCCAAAAGCAACCTCCGGATAACAATTACCAGATAAAGCCACACCTTTACCCGGAAGCCATTCTAAATTACCATGCTTGCCAACATGAACCACCGCAGAAGCTCCAAAATGTTGCCGCACCCAATAATAAAAAGCTAAATAATCATGAGTAGGCTCTAAATCCGGAGCATGATAACTCAAACTCGGATCGACATCATAACCACGCGCAGGTTGAATACCCACAAACACATTACCCAACTGAATCCCCGAAATCCCAATCTCCCCTCCACAAACCACTCCCCAACGATCGCTAATACCCTTCTGCACAGCCACAGGTAAACTACTAAAATACCCCTGATACTCATCCAGAGACAAACATTGCTGCACAGGTTTTAATTCTCGCCCTTCCGGATCATTTGTCACCCCAGAAGTTAAACGCTTAATCAGTTCATCTCCACAAGATGGCAAATTTTCCACATTATAGCCAGCCTGCTGCAAAGCCTTAAGTATCTCTACACAACTAGCAGGAGTATCCAACCCCACCCCATTAGCCAGCCGCCCATCCCGACTAGGGTAATTAGCCAAAATCAGTGCTATCCGTCGTGTACTTACCGGAGTTTGGCGTAGTCGTACCCAGTTTAAGGCTAAATCAGCTACAAATTGAATTCGATCGGGCACTTGTTCATAAATTACCACATCTGTTTCCAACAGCAGATTTCTGCTCTGCACCGCTTTAAAAGAAACCGCTCTGGTAATGATTCGCCCATCCACCTCCGGCAGAGCCACATTCATGGCGATATCTCTAGGAGCCAGCCCCTGAAACTGGGATTCCCACTGCTCCTTAGTGCCACCACTGAAAATTACTTGCAACACGGGAATATCCAGTTGTTGCCACAAATCTAACTGCGGCGTCTCAGTTTCCAACTTGGCGAGGGAAAAACTGGTTGTATTGAGCAATAGCTGAATTCCCTCGGCATCGAAGGGCTGGAAGTACCTTAACAACTCTGCTGGCACATCTGGCTCCCGAAGAGTAGAGACGAAAACAGGCACGGGTTCCAATCCCCGCTCCGCTAGAGCTTTGCAGATAGCGTTAATTACTGCTGTGTTACCAGAGAGGTAATGAGCGCGGTAAAATAGCAAGCCGATTTTGGCTTTTCCTCTGCCTGGGAATGGCGGTTGCCAAGGATAAACTCCGATGCGAGGAATTTCTTGAGGTGGAGCTGGATGATAATTTTGTCCCAGGCAAATGTCAGCAACAAATTTGAGGGCGTTAATGAAATTTTCTACTCCGCCTTCAGTGAAGTAACGCCATAATTTATTAACTGCTGCCAGAGTTACTGTGGAGTGACTGATTAAATCTGGATCTGGGCGATCGTCTCCTGGCATTACAATTAGGTTAGAGCCAGTGCGTTGCACTGTTTCCCGCACCACTTCTAAACCATAACTCCAGTAAGCTCTACCCCCCAGCAAACGCAGTATAATCACCTGTGCTTGCTCTAAAACTTCTTCAGCATAGGTATCAATCGTCAGTTGTTGCTGTAGCTGTAGCAGATTAACCACCCGCAGGGATGGGAATTGGGTAGGCAATTGAGAAACCGCTACTGCGAGGGTTTGGATGTCGGTGTCTGCCGCAGTGAGCAAGACAATCGGAGCAGGAGTTTGTTCAATAAAAATGACGCCTTCTGCTTGAGGATTCCAACCTCCTGGTGTCGCGGCTAAACGATGCATTATTGCCTTCCTAGTATGAATTGCCGCGCGTTCTAAGATTATGCATTAAGCCCCACCACCGGAGGTGGGGGAGCAGAAAATTGCTCCCGGATTGTGAATCGGTAACTGCTCCTAGTTGGACTACCGCGCTCCTGGTGCAGTGTTCGTACCACCCGGATTTGGCACAGTTGTGCCTGGAGTTCCATCCCTCGGCGCTCCTGGCTCTGAGCCTGGTGTTTTCGTGCCCGGAACTGGCAGAGGTGCATTCTGAGGTATCGCCCCAGCAGGCACCGTTGTGGGCGCAGGGGAAGTCATATTAGTTTGAGTGCTCGTGCCCATACACTGGGTAGCGGAAGCTGAGTTGTCAGGGGTTGTCATATTGTTGCCCTGCATCATCTGAGCTGTACGCTCTGATGTAACGATCATTTGCTCTCCCCGAGCATGACGGTCGTAGACGTACATCTCCTGAGCCGACATCCAGTTACCACCATAGCAGGCATTCCGGCTATCCATGTCTGCAGTCATCATGCCACCGTGTTCTCCCATAGAATGACGCTCTAGCTGATACTGGGTGAAACCGTTTTTATTGGTATCAGCGGCATGAACAGGCTTAGCTACTGGCAAAACCGCCAAACTAGCTAAAATAACTCCAGCACCGAAAATTTTTGTTAAATATGAACCTTTCATACTTATCCTCACTTAGCTATATTCAAGCTACTCAAGTTTAGCAGAAAGCCGATCAATCTGTAGCTATATAAATAGTTTATTCCTTTTGAATGATGTTTAACGCAAACATCCGGAGTATATGGTCGCACAGTTCTTCAAGGTTAGTAGCGAGGAGAGGGAAAATGCCAAGAGATTTCCTTAATTTAATTGCCAGTCTACGTCACGGCTTGATAGTTTCCTGTCAAGCACCCTCGGAGTCACCGCTACACGAGCCGATGGTAATTGCAGCAATGGCGCAAGCTGCTGTACTCGGTGGGGCAGTGGCAGTGCGAATTGATACGCCAGCTCATGTTAATGCCGTGCGACAACGGTTAGCAGCGCCAGCGATCGGCCTGTGGAAGCGTGAGCACCCAGGATATGATGTATATATTACCCCACAGTTTGAGGATGCGGCGGCGATCGCTGCGGCTGGTGCTGATATCATTGCTATTGACTGCACTACGAGAGAACGGCCTTCAGGAGAAACAGTAGAAACTTTAATCGGGCGGATTCACGATGAATTGGGCAAGCCAGTAATGGCAGATGTGGATACCATCGATGCGGCGACAAGAGCCGCAGCCGCAGGTGCTGATATCGTAGCTACCACCCTCTACGGCTACACTGCCCAAACCCAACATCTCACCCCCCCTGGTTTCGCTCTCTTAGCTCAGATGGTAGAACAGTTAGATATCCCTGTAATTTGTGAAGGTGGGATTGCTTCACCGCAGATGGCAAAAGAAGCTTTGAAACTGGGAGCTTATGCCGTTGTTGTTGGCACTGCTATTACAGGTATTGATTACCAAGTTAGAGCCTACCACGCCGTTCTTAAATCTTAAATTTGGAGATTTCTTGACGTAAGTCCAGACTATCTAGGCAGAGGAATAAAAGCGGCAATGGTGCTTAGGGTGATAAAAAAATCTTATGTATAGTTGGAACCCCATTTGAGAATAAGGGTTGTAGGTTGGGTTGAGGCACGAAACCCGCTGATGGTTGTAAAACCCTATATTTATTGGTTTAGTCCACCTAAAGTAGTCCAGGAGACGGGGAGCCACGCAAGTTCCTTGCCTGGAGGAACGGCGAACCTTTAATTAGGGCTAAAGCCCTCACTACGAACCTTTAATTAGGGCTGAAGCCCTCACTACGAACCTAATCCTAAATAATCATCCCAACCACTACCATAATTTCGCACTGGATATTCCGTCCACAAACTACGCAGCCATTCTCTTCCGTAATATTGCAAATACCAGTGAACACTACTTTCTCCCCAATCATAAGGAGACTTTGCCCAACCATGTTTAACCGGATTGTAGTGAATGTAGTTCAGCGTTGTATAATAGTGTCGTTCAGAACGAATAGCTCGGTCAGAGTAACCATACCAGACTAAGCGACCAGTTGCCTTTTCTTCAAGATTCCATTGACGAGATATTGCACCATGAACTGAACGAAATATCTTATTTAGTGCATCAAAATCCGTAATTTGTACCAAAATATGATAGTGATTAGGTAAGACAACCCAGGCAGGTATTTCCATGCCTTTATTCACGAATGCTTCAAATAACCGCTGTAGCACTTGCTGGCGACGAGATTCTTCTTTCATCTGACACTTGTGTTCGTAACAAGTTGCCGTTAGCAGGTAAAATAAGCGATCGCGTACTAAATGTGGTGGTCTGTGGGCTGGGTAGCCTTTAGCTAAACGTTCCCGAATTAGCTCGGCTCTTTGCTCTGGTGTCAGGTGACGATATTCGTACATTGGATTCAAATTAGTTCGTAGTGAGGGCTTTAGCCCTCAAAAGTACTAAACTCCTTACCAAATTAGTTCGTAGTGAGGGCTTTAGCCCTCTTTCTTCAACCAATAAGGGCTAAAGCCCTTACTACGAACCTTAACTAAATTACGGTGGGGTAGTTAACAGTAGTTACTTGCCGCTTCAAAATCACCATGTGGGTACCTACGGCAGGGTTGCGAGCTACTACTTTGCCTGAGGGATCGGTAATTTCTAGCTTGCTGAAGTCCAATTCCTGAGAGCGATGCAGGATTTGGTCTGCTAAACTGTCCTGCTGAGACGGGGTAAGATTATACCAGCCATCACTAACATTTACCGCCAGACGTGACGCCTGGAAATTAGCCTGGAGAGATTTAACCAACCCATCGCCATACTGCTGAGTAATTTCGGCAACTTGTTTTTCAATCGATGCAATCAACTCTTGCTCAGGTGTCAACACAGGCGGTGGCACAGGCTCAATCGGTACGGGTTCTGGCGACGTAGGCGCTGTTAATTCTGGAGGAGCCGGGATGGCTGGGGCAGGAATAACCGCCACTTCAGCAGGCTTGCGGGAAATAAGCCCAGCACTTGTCCACAGCAGCAATACCAAAACACCTGCTATAGCTCCAGTCAAAGCCCAATCAGAAAGCTTTTGATTCACTGATTGTGGTAGTATAGCACGGATTTTCTGCAAAGTGCCATTGCGCCAACTCCCGATGCGATCGAAACTGGGGATAAACCTATTTACTATATTCGGTTTGGCAGGCAATTGTGCCACTGGGGTAGTTACAGGCGTCTGCTCTACTGGCACTACAGCCGGAGTTGCTACAGGTGTAGATACCAATACATCCTGTGGGGTGTCGGTTTTATCCGCTGTTTCCACAGGCGTCTGCTCTACTAAGACGGGTGCTGAAGTGGTAACAGGTGTAGATGCCGATATTTTTGTAACCGGATCAATAACTGCTGGGGGCACCTTTGTCACCGCTGGGCTAAGCTTTTCTATAGGTGTTGCCTCCAATTTGTCCACAGCTACTTGTAGCAGTTGAATTGTCCCGCGCAAAGCTTTGATGCTCTGGGTTATCAAAACAGGTTTGGCGCGGTTCCAGGCTTGCTCCAGAATTTGAAGCACCTTTTGCAGCATCTTTACCAACTTATCGCTCGTCGGTTTCGGTGCTAGTGGTGTTTGATTAGGTGGCACTGGTGGCTTTGGTTGGTTTTGTGACATTCATCCCCCTTCCCGGCAGCTAAGATCCGAGCGATGTCTTGTGATGTGCTGGTTCTACAAGATTAATCTAGCACGTTACCTACCACATCATTCTCTGGCTGTAGGTTTGGGGCACAGATGAGCTGTTGACGGTTAACGGTTAATCTATTAAGTTAGGTATATGAGCATTAAGCGCCGTCAGTTTCTCGTTTTAAGTAGCCTCACCGGCTTTGGACTAGCTTGTTTAGGTAATAACCTCCGCGCTACTATCGCCGGAAGTGAAGATATTAAACCACCTACCTCTCCCCCACTGCTGCGCTTTGTTTCCGTGGCAGACACTGGCACTGGTGAGAAAAGTCAATATGCGGTAGCTGAGGCAATGAACCGTTACCACCAGAAAAATGCTTTTGATTTGGTAGTTCTGGCTGGAGATAATATTTACAACAATGGTGAAATGGAGAAAATTAGCGAGGTGTTTGAGCAACCCTATAAACCTTTGCTACAGCAAGGAGTCAAGTTTCAGGCTTGTTTGGGCAACCACGACATCCCCATTGCTAATGGGGAGCTTCAACTTCGCTATCCCGCTTTTAATATGCAGGGGCGTTACTACACATTTCGTCGTGGTAGCGTGCAGTTTTTTGCCCTCGATACTAACCACAATGCCGACTGGAACGCACAGCTTCCTTGGTTAGAACGAGAACTAAGTCGCTCTGATGCTGACTGGAAAGTAGTATTTGGTCATTATCCAATTTACACTTCAGGCTTGTACGGTACTAATCAGAATTTTATTAATATTCTAACTCCTCTATTTCAAAAATACCGAGTTCAACTCTATATTAACGGTCACGATCACAATTATGAACGTACTCAGCCGATCGATGGCACTACTTACCTGATTTGTGGGGCTGGTTCACAAATCCGCCCGGTGTTTCGTTCACCTTGGACGGCGTACTCTGCCGCTAAGTTGAGTTTTGCCGCCTACGATGTGTATGCAGACAAAATGATAATTAGCGGTATTGGTACTGATAGTCGTGCGTTCGATCGAGGCGTTATTCAAGTACAATCAGTATAATTGAAGCTATGAAAGTCAAAAGCTTAAAAATAACCTCATTCCGAGGTATTAGCGATCTGACACTGAAGTTTAATGATAATGAGCCAAATGTACTCATCGGCGTTAACGGAGCTGGAAAAACAAGTATACTTGATTGTCTTGCTATTCTGTTGTCTTGGTTGATAGCAGGGATTGAATTCGAGCGTGGCTCTAAGAATATATTCATCGAAATGCCTCATGGATTACCTGCCAACTACGCCAAAAATTGGCAGAAGAAATTGGATCTGATGAGCCGCAATTTGTCAAGGCAGATGTATTGATGCGGCGCAAAGAGATTTTGAAGCGGTAATCAGCCTTTTTGTGCTGCGATCGCGTATTTTATTAAGGAATACTATTCAAGCTCAGATTGAAAAAGTCAGATGTCAATACACCAAACCAGTAAAACAATTATTCTTGCTATTGCTGTTCTGAGTTTAAGCCTGACAACCATCGGTTGCTCATTAAAAGGACAAGACTCGCCGTCTCCTAATCAGTCAAAGTCAGTACCGACTACCCCAAATCCAACTGCACAAGATTTGGCTGTACCCAAGTACAAGTACCTTTTTGTGATCGTAGAGGAAAACAAAGCCTACGACCAGATTATCGGCAGCCCCAATACGCCAATCATCAATAAACTGGCGCAAACCTATGGGCTAGCTACCAACTTTTTCGGTGAAGTACATCCTAGCGAAGCTAACTACGTCGCTATGTTGGGCGGCAGCACCTTTGGTATCCATGATGATGCACCTTATGATGCTAAGGCTAGCAGTCTAGGAAGCCACGGCGTTGAACACACGATTAAGGAACGTAGCTTGCTAGATCAATTAGAGGAAAAAGGTCTCACCTGGAAAGGATACTTTGAAGACATCCCCTCCCCTGGATACAAGGGCACGGCTTATCCCAATCATATCGATGCTCTTTACGCCTCTAAGCATAACGGTTTTATCAACTTCAAAAAGGTGCAGGACACACCCCAAGAGTTGGCAAAGCTAGTGGGTATTGCTCAACTCACAAAAGACCTAAAAAGTGGAAATGTCCCAAACTACAGTCACATAATTCTCAACCAATGCAATGAAATGCATGGCTTATCACGGTGCAGTAACTTCTCTAAAGTTATCCGCACAGGTGATACTATGGTAGGTAAAATTGTAGCCCAAATCACAAGCTCAAGTCTGTGGTCTTCGCCTGATAATAATGCTATTATTATCACCTGGGATGAGGATGACGGTAGACAGCCTTACCAGGGTTGCTGCGGCTACGAGCCTAACAGTAGTGCTAACTTTGGTGGCGGCCACATCCCCACTATTGTAATTACCAACCACGGACCACGCGGTATAAAGGATAACACCCCCTACAATCACTACTCGTTATTGCGCACCACAGAAGATGCTTTTGGTATTCAAGAATATATGAACTACGCTGGCGATACTAAAGACGGAGTCAAGCCCATGACACCGCTGTTTGCGACAAAGGCTAATTGATTGAGAAAGTCCACTCGCGATCGCCTATTTTGATTACTAACCCAGGACTGAGCCAAAATGGTTGATGGTGTGCAATTCGCTGTTCGCCAACAAAAGTGCCGTTAGAACTACCCATATCCACCAGTTGGTATAGGGTTTCACCATGCTGATCTTTAATCTGCACTATCTTGGCATGGTAACGCGAACACAAAGGATCTTGCACCACCAAATTATTATTTGGTTCGCGTCCCATAGTGAAGGGGTTAGTTGATATAGCGATAAGCGTACCAGAGGCGCGGTGAACGAGAGATGCCTTGCTGCTTTGGGTGTCATCTCCCTTGAGTACGGTAGGAGCTAGTATTGGCTGCTGTTGGGGTGGCAGTACAGGTGGTTGATGTAGTTTTCCTTCCAGTTCCCTTACCGTCAATCCGGGCTGATTGAAGTGAGAAGTTTTACCTTCAATCATCAGGTTGACTTGCTGCACAGGGGGAGAATTATGCGGTTGTACAATTGGTTGTGATGCCTTAGCTATTTGTATTTGCCGCATTGCTTCCTGTTCTGCTTCCTGCCTAGCACTCATCCCTTCAACCTGGCGAATCACACCGCGACTTTCAGGAAACGTAATATCCTTAATGCGTACATCTTCCAGCGAAAAGCCCAAGGTGTAGTAGCCTGTTGCATGGTCAAGCATATATTCCCGCACCAGCCCTCGTCCTTGATTAGTCAGTTCTGGCAGTGAAAATTGACCAATTGCTACTGCCACACCATCGGTAATAGCCGCAGTTAAAGCGGCAAGGGGATCTGACAATTCCAGGGCTACCCTTTTAGGGTCTACTACCTGATAAATTACAGCTAGGGACACGTTAATCAAAAACTGATCCCTAGACACCAAATTCCCATCTGGGCGCAGATCTAGTTGACGGAGTTTGGCATCTACCAGAATCAGTTGGCATTGTTCTAGAAGAGGCAATGCAAAGGAAAAATGTCGCCCTGGCTTTAAAGTGCGTACAACTTGACCATTTTTCACCAACAAACCCGTTAAGCCTGCCCCGATAAAGTCCATGCTCAACCCGGCAAAGCGTTCTGGATTTAAAGTTTCGATCAGAGGGGAAGAGTTGCTTGACATCAAACTAGCTCAAGTAGTGAAGTGTAATTAAGAATGTTTCTCTTCAACCTTAGCAAATCTTTCTAAGGGGGGTTGTGATGGTATCGCCCCCTATTTATACGGGCTGGTGCTGGAACTTGCTCACTGCGGTGTTCGTCATTGATAGAGGAGTCGAGACAATATATCATGAAAACTAAGTCGATTTTCTTTGGATTAGCACCTCTGGGAATGGTTTTGGCAACTAATTCGCCTTTTCTGCACTTCCCGTTTTTTTACATAGAAAGCAAACTGCCACTTAAGCCAGCCCAAGCGGAGGAATTGATCTTACAAAAACCTCTAACCAAAAAAAACAAACAACCAAGCATATTTCATGCTAACCTAAATAAAGCCTTTCACCTGAAAGTTGGTCAGACAGTTATTGTAGACAAGGATAATAATCTCACCATCAAACTTGTCAAAGTCAATGATTCTAGATGCCCTATTAATGCTCGTTGTATTTGGGCAGGGGAAGCAGTAGTTTCCCTTACTGTCGTAAAACCAAGTCAAAATCAGGGAGAAGTTGTTTTGACAAGTAAAGCTGGTTCTCCAGAGTCAGCAATTAAAACGTTAGCGGATAACTCTACTATCAAATTGATAGACGTTCAGCCTGCTCCAATTGTACCTTCCCAGGTTCACCAAGCAGACTACGTTGTAACACTTGTTGTTTCTAAAGCCACAACTGGCGTTAAGTAAGACTTGTAGTAGTAGGGTGCTAACGCGAGCAGCGTAACTGAGCGCTTTAAAATCTTTACATGAACAGGACTTACGCAGATTAGGCAGAGCCTAGGAACGAAAAAAGTAGTTGTAGGTTGGGTTGAGGAACGAAACCCAACATCAGAAGTACTGTAGCACCTTGACAGGGTTAGCATATATAGGGACAACCACAGGGGGATTGCCCCTACGAACCGCTATAGGTAGAGGCAGTGCGTAAGTCCTGTTGCTTTTTCATACAAACTCATCCCGCCTCTAATCTCACTTCTCATACACGAAAAACTTAGTCTTTATCACAAATCTGCCCTCTTTATTTTATTCTTAACAAATATTTATATTTTTTTTTTAATCAGGACTTACGCACTGTCTCTATAGCGGGTTCGTAGGGGCAAACCCCCGTGGTTGCCCCCTCAGATGCCAGTGTGCTACAGTACTGAAAATAAAACTATGGATAGATACACCTCAGAATAGAAAATTCTACAATAAAGGTGCTATCTTGTCGGAGGGTATTTTTATGAGTGAAGAATCTACTAAGAAACCACAAGTTGTTGCTGATACATCTGATCGAGTCCAGGTAGATGAATACGATCCCCACATTGTCCCTGCTGAAACCGCAGCTCGCAGAGAAAGGGAAGGTGGTACTTACAAACAGCATCCAACAGAAGCCGCTGACACCAATCCTGACAGCGTTCACACGACAGGGGGCTATACCGTTGATAAAGAAGGCCTGCTCAATAACTATGCGGTCGAACCAGAAATGTACATTAACACACCTGGAGACTTAAGGCAAGAAGAGGAAGAGCTTACTGCTGAACGGGCTCAAGAACTCAAAGACGTTAATGAAGATAAGAAGGGAGAACTTAGTCTGGAAAGCGATAAGCGTGGTGAAGGTCCAGGAGTTATCTAGAGAAGTCCGGGCGTGATAAATCCTGTGGATGTAGGGCATATGTAGGGGCAACCCACTTGGGGATTGCCCCTACCACCCGCTATATGTAGTGGCAGTGCGTAAGTCCTGGCGGTTTAACCCTAGTGCAAGATGTCAGTATCCTTGCTGATGAATTTTTCCTACCTACTGGGATCGCCGTAGCCAATTACAGCAACCTTATGTCGATATACCAACTCGGCTCCGTACCAACCTGAAAAACCGAGCAGGGTTGAAACAACGACTGAAAGCCCTAGTCCGAGAAATAATATATTCCCTGCGGGATTGCCTAGACGCACCAACAAGTTGACAACTGTCAACCCTAAAGCACCCACGTTAAGTAACATATGCGCCCAACCTGCTTGGCGCTTGCGGACTCGTTCAATTCTCAAAAAGTCCAATAAACCTGTAATAGCTGCCACTACGCCACCTGCCAAACCAGCGGCTATTAGCCAAAAGGAGGCTTGTGCCCAGAAGGGACTTTTAGTCCACCAGTAGGCTACATCGGTAGCTAGCACCACGACAAGTAAAGCGATCGGAAAGGTGACTATCAGGGGATGCAAAGGATGACCTGCTATAGCTACTGTACTGGTGACACCGCTATCTCGATAGTCTGTCTCGTCACTTTCAATCAGGGGTGGAATACTCGGAGTCTGTGTCATATTAGTCTCTCTTGGTTCTTTGACACTATTAGTTTGAGTTGACGCTCTCCCGGTTCAGAACCGAGAGATTCTTAGCTCAATGAGTCCACTTAAATTAAGCCCGCAAGCGGTACTTAACCCAGAGGTGGTTCTCTCCCTAAGCGTTACTTCCTCTGCG
>CASBRB010000251.1 GCA_949127975.1 Oscillatoriales cyanobacterium PMM_0019
AGCGTTGTAGGTTGGGTTGAGGAACGAAACCCAACAAAAAGGTGTGAAAACCTTGGGTTTCCCTCTGTTAAAGCGGAGAGCCAATTGATTAGTAAAATTTATCATACCTAAGTGTTGGAGATCCGTCCTGATTATGTTAAATTCACGGATACCCAAACCCTCAAATATATCAGGACTTACCCACACTGGCATATATAGGGGCAATCATAGGGTAAGGGTAAGGGAAAGGGTGAATTCTTATCAATCCCAGTCCCTCTCCCTCTCCCTATGATTGCCCCTACTCACCCGCTATATATAGTGGCAGTGCTACAGTACTGTGTATATGGTACGATCGAATAGAGTCTGTAATATATCTGCTAGAACTAGCCTGCACTACCTGGGGTAACTGAAAATGATATTCATCAATCCTAAAACTGATTTTGCCTTTAAAAAAATCTTCGGCTCTGAACAAAGTAAGGACATTCTCATCAGTTTTTTGAATGCCCTTCTTTATAACGCTCAACCTATTATACAAGATTTAGAAATCCTCAACCCTTATCTAGCTCCCAGGATTAGGGGTGTCAAAGATACCTACTTAGATATCAAAGCTAAACTAAATGGAGGCACAACGGTAATTATTGAAATGCAAGTATTGAATCTGAAAGGGTTTGAGAAACGGATTTTGTACAATGCCGCAAAATCTTATTCAATCCAACTAAATATAAATGAAGGTTATACACTTTTAAAGCCAGTAATTGCTTTAACTATAACTGATTTTGAGATGTTTGATAATTCTCCAGAAATGATTTCCCGCTTTATTTTGAAAGAAAAAGATTTTCTGTTTGACTATCCTATTTATGATATAGAGCTAGTTTTTGTGGAATTACCCAAATTTAAGAAAGAGCTAAGCCAGTTAGAGACGCTAACCGATAAGTGGATTTATTTTCTGAAATCTGCTAGAAGTTTACAGAATGTGCCAGAAAAAATGAGGGTGGTACCGGAAATCGAGAAAGCATTTGTTATAGCTAATGAAGCTAACCTAAATCGGGAAGAATTAGACGACTTGAGCCATCAGGAAATGTTTATACACGATCAAAGAAATGCTATCATAAAAGCTACCGAACAAGCTACCGAACAAGCTACCCAACAAGGCATAAAACAAGGTATTGAACAAGGCATAAAACAAGGCATTGAACAAGGTATTGAACAAGGCATTGAACAAGGTATAAAAGAAACTCAGATCGAAATTGCTAAGCGACTTCTTGATGTATTAGATGAAGAAAGTATTAGTCAAACTACTGGACTGAGTCTGGAAGAAGTTCACAATCTTAAGTTGGATAACTAATTCAGTACTGTAGCAGACTGGCATATATAGGGGCAACCACAGGGGATTGCCCCTACCACCCGCTATATATAGACGCAGTGCTACAGTTGTAGGTTGGGTTGAGGCACGAAACCCAACAAAAAGGTTTGAAAACCTTGGCGCTATATATGTAGGGGCAACCACAGGGGGATTGCCCCTACCACCCGCTATATATAGGGGGCAACCACAGGGGGATTGCCCCTACCACCCGCTATATATAGAGGCAGTGCTACAGTAGTGTAATTGCTATCGGAACTGAAAATTTCAATGAGCCTAGTCAGGGGACTAGGCTCATCTGAAGAGGAAAATTTTATTGTTCAACGATCTAATTTTCCAGGTTTAAACAATCAACAACTAAGGGTTTACACGTTTCGCAGCTTTTCTTTTCTCATCTCCTACATAGACGCATCATTCCAGATCTAAGTTTGGCTTGCTCCACAAGAGAGCTTTTTGCCACTTTTTGCTATGTTTAAGTTTTTGCTGCGATTGAGCCTTCGACCGGGGACACCACGTCTTGGCTCTCTGGTTAACCGTTTTCTCTATCGGTTTGGTGTCCACTATTAAACTAACACAGTGGTTCTGGGCTGTCACCATTTATTTACAAAACTTTACAAGAAACTTTTTTTGGCATTTTTGGAGTTATACCCATTCCCAGTAATTACTTTTATAAAAACTTTTTGGGTCTAGTCAAGGTTGACTAGACCCATTTTACGCAAACAACTAGGTTAGTAAACAATTAAATTTCAACTAAGGTGGACCATTTCTGCAGCTTTACTTTAAGCGCGATCGCTTTTTGCTGCGTTTGGGCTATATACACAGACCGAAGACACCACGTCTGAAGTCGCCCATCAGACTCTTCATTTTCCTCCTTCTTTCTCTCACTTCTTGGTGTCCACTATTAAACTAACATGGCATTTATTGGTCGATCGATTCAGTTTACAAAACTTGATGAAAGTATATAGAACGCAATTTTTGGTAAAGACTAAACACAATTAGGGTATGACGGGCCTATAATGGTAATAAAAACGCCAATTCACGACAAGCTAGAACCTTCTAGAAACCCATGCCTTCTTCCCCCCAGTACCTCAGCGGTAACGAAATTCGACAAAAATTCCTCGACTTCTACGCTTCGCGGGGACATCAAGTCCTGCCCAGTGCCTCATTGGTGCCGGAAGATCCCACAGTGCTGCTGACGATCGCAGGGATGCTGCCATTTAAACCCATATTTCTGGGACAGCGTGAACCGGAATTTTCCCGCGTCACCACATCCCAAAAATGCATCCGCACCAACGATATTGAAAACGTGGGACGCACCGCACGGCATCACACGTTCTTTGAAATGCTCGGTAACTTCAGCTTCGGAGATTATTTCAAAGAACAAGCCATCGCCTGGGGTTGGGAACTATCAACAGAAGTCTTTGGCTTGCCCCCAGAACGCCTAGTTGTCAGCGTGTTCCATGAAGATGAAGAAGCTTTAGCCATCTGGCGGGACAAAATTGGCATCCTGCCACAACGCATCAAACCTATGGGAGAAGAAGATAACTTCTGGGTATCTGGTTCTACAGGTCCTTGTGGTCCCTGCTCAGAAATATATTACGATTTCCATCCGGAACGCGGTAACGACAATATTAACTTAGAAGACGACACCCGGTTCATCGAGTTCTACAATCTGGTGTTCATGCAATACAACCGGGATAGTGAAGGCAACCTCACACCGCTGCAAAAAAAGAACATTGACACCGGAATGGGCTTGGAACGGATGGCGCAAATCCTGCAAAAAGTGCCCAATAACTACGAAACCGACCTGATTATCCCAATTATCAAAACAGCAGCCGAAATTGCTGGCATTGACTACGCCAAGAGTGACGAGAAAACCAAAGTATCCCTCAAGGTGATAGGGGATCACATCCGGGCAGTAGTTCAGATGATTGCTGATGAAATTCGGGCGTCGAACGTCGGGCGGGGTTATGTGGTGCGGCGCTTGATTCGGCGGGTAGTGCGACATGGGCGGTTAATCGGTATTCAAGGACCATTTACCCCTCAAGTGGCAGAAACGGCGATCGCTCTAGCGGAATCAGCCTATCCCAACGTCCGCCACCGCGAAGCCGCCATTAAAGCCGAGCTAGAGCGCGAAGAATCCCGCTTCCTCAAAACTCTGGAACGAGGCGAAAAACTGCTTGAAGAAATTATTTCGCGAGTAAAGCAGCAAGGCACAGGTCTGATAGACGGGCGAGATGCCTTTATACTTTACGATACCTATGGCTTCCCAATAGAACTAACTCAAGAAATTGCTGCCGAACTGGGGCTGGCAGTAGAACTGGCAGGCTATAAACAAGCAATGGAGGAACAAACCAACCGCGCACGGGAAGCACACGAAACGATCGATCTAACCGTGCAAGGTTCCCTGGATAAGCTGGCAGAAAATATCCACGCTACCGAGTTCCTCGGCTATACTCAAGTTTCTAGCTCGGCTGTAGTTGAAGTAATACTTGTAGGTGGTAAATCGGTAGAGGAAGCTGAAGCAGGCACAGAGGTGCAAATTGTCCTGGATAAAACTCCATTTTATGCCGAATCAGGCGGACAAATAGGCGATCGCGGCTATATCTCTGGTGATGCCGTCTTAGTGCGGATTGAAGATGTCTTGAAAGAATCTGATTTCTTGGTTCATTTCGGACGGATCTCACGCGGCACGTTGCGAGTGGGCGATCATGTCACGGCTCAGATCGATCGCTCCTGCCGCAGTCGCATCCAAGCTCACCACTCAGCAACTCACCTGTTGCAAGCCGCGTTGAAAAAGATAGTCGATGAGTCGATTTCTCAGGCTGGTTCCTTGGTGTCTTTCGAGAGGCTGCGCTTTGACTTTAACTGCCCTCGCCCGCTAACAGCAGAAGAGGTGCGACAAGTTGAGGAGCAAATCAATACTTGGATTGCTGAAGCCCATGAAGCTCACATTTCAGTGTTACCATTGGCAGAAGCCAAGGCAAAGGGCGCAGTTGCTATGTTTGGCGAAAAGTATGGCGAACAAGTGCGGGTATTAGATTTCCCTGGCGTTTCTATGGAACTGTGTGGTGGTACTCATGTGAGCAACACGGCTGTTATTGGAGTATTTAAAATTATCTCAGAGTCCGGTGTTGCTTCCGGGGTGCGACGGATTGAAGCTGTTGCTGGGGCTGCGGTTCTGGATTATTTGAATGTTCGGGATGCTGTAGTTAGGGAACTGAGCTCTAGCTTTAAAGCCAAACCTGAAGAATTACCCTCTCGGATCGCTAACCTCCAAAACGAACTCAAGGCAACCCAGAAACAACTCGAAGCGATGAGCGCAGAACTCGCCATTGCTAAATCCGATCGGTTGCTCAGTCAAGCTGAGACTGTGGGCGATTACCAAATTATCGTCGCTCAGTTGGATGCTGTCTCACCAGAATCTTTGAAGACAGCAGCGGAACGGTTATTGCAAAAACTGGGAGAAGGCGCTGTGGTGCTGGCGTCGATTCCTGAGCCAGATAAGGTTAGCTTTATAGCAGCTTTTAGCCCATCTGTCAATAAAAAAGGGTTACAAGCCGGGAAATTTATTGGAGCGATCGCCTCTCTTTGTGGCGGTGGTGGCGGTGGACGCCCCAACTTAGCTCAAGCAGGTGGACGCGATCCCAGTAAGTTAAAAGAAGCTTTGGCAAGTGCTAGAACTCAGTTGCATTCAACTTTGAGCAAGTAGGCACTACAATCTATGGTGGGCAGTGCCCACCCTACAATCCAAAAATCTAAAATCTTCTTATGGCACGATACGAACCCTATACCCTCCAGATGCAAATTACCCGGATGTACCAGGAAGGGCAGTCCTTATTCGCCAAGACAAAAGTGGCTGATTGGTTGCGGGAGCGCAATGAAGATCCAGCCGCCTACGATGTTATTTTCCATCAAAAACCAGCACCACCTGGGTCAAAAGAAGTGATGGTAGTCGAAATTGAACTGCGCCGTCGAGATGGGCAGCCTGTAGAGGCATGGCTGCAACAGCAAGTTAATCACCACGCCTAATTTTTCGTTCTCAAACTCGGTGCCTGGGGGCGCTTTACTGAGAGGCTCTCCCCCTTGACAGGTTTACTGGCACCTCCCCTTCTTTTAAAGTTTGCCACCTTAACTAAGTGCCATGCCGATATAAACCATTCCGAAGATAGATTTTACGAAAAAAAGTTTTCTGTTTCCGGAATGTTTCTTTTTGTTGTGTGGATATTGATCTAGACAATGATACAATCCTACGCAAGACAGTTGGCATACGAAGATTACAGGAGTAGCGAAAAACCGCTCCTCCTTAGATTCGAGTACAGGTATGCCCTGTAACTATATGGTGAGGGTGTCGGAAAACATAAATATGCTTGATATTGAACAATGTGGCGTACTTGAGCCTTCGGGTTATGTGAAGGAGAACGAAAACTTTTTGGTGTTGGGACTCCCAGTTCACCTGTTGGATGATTATTGCGGTTGGCTAATGTCTCGCCAAAGGAGAAAACTAGGCGCTCAGGTGGTGACGCTTAATTCAGAAATGGTGATGCAGGCAGATGTCAATCCTGATTTGGCTAAAATTATCCGGCGGGCGGAACTGGTGATCCCAGATGGCTCAGGTATAATATTCTATCTGTGGCTCCAAGGTAAAAACCAACTGCGCTGTCCGGGGATTGAATTAGCAGAATCTCTGTTGCAGAAAGTGGACTTATTGGGCGAATCATTCCCGGTTTTTTTCTATGGCGGCAAACCGGGGATAGCTAACAAGGCAGCGGCTTTTTGGCAGAAGAAATTACCTTCTTTAGCCATCGCTGGCAATGAGTGCGGTTACCTCACGTCAAATCAAGAAGAAGAATTGCTCAACACCTTGAAAAAACTTCAGCCCCAACTAATTTTAGTCGGATTAGGGGTTCCCCGTCAGGAGTTGTGGATTGCCAAACACCGCCACCTGTGTCCCCATGCCATTTGGATGGGGGTTGGGGGCAGTTTTGATATCTGGGCAGGAGTCAAATCCAGGGCTCCGCTATGGATGCGGGAAAATAATCTGGAATGGCTGTATAGATTTTCTAAAGAACCGCAACGTTGGCAGCGGATGCTGGCTTTGCCAAGGTTTGCTTTACGCGCCTTGGCAGTTAAGTTTGGATTGCCAGTTAAGGTTGTCAAATAGCATTAGTAGCTCAAAGTTGAAGGCTGAGAACGCCCTGCTTGTAGTTCTGCAATCCGCTCCAAACTGCCAGTGGGGATAGATTTAATTAGTTGCTGGGTATAGGCTTGTTGAGGTTCTCGATAAATAGTCTCAGCAGGACCGATTTCTTCAATTTTGCCTTGGTTCATCACCATAATTCGATCGCTCATAAATTTTACTACGCTCAAGTCGTGGGAAATGAAAATATAAGTCAAATTAAAATCTGACTGCAACTCCTTTAACAGATTTAGTACCTGGGCCTGTACTGAGACATCTAACGCCGAAACCGATTCGTCGCAAATGATAAACTTGGGATTGAGGGCCAAAGCACGAGCAATGCACACCCGTTGCCTTTGCCCGCCCGAAAGTTCGTGGGGATATCGATGCATCCATTGAGGATTTAAGCCTACGCGCTCTAACAGGTAAGCCACGCGCTTGTGACGTTCTCGGCGATTTTTGTTGACACCATGAATTACCAGCGGCTCCATTACTGCGTCTCCAATCTTCAGGCGCGGATCGAGAGAACTAAACGGGTTTTGGAAAACAATTTGCATCTGCTGCCGCAATCTTCGCAGACGTTCCCCAGTAAAATTGGTGATGTCTTGCTCTTCAAATATGATTTTTCCCTGCATCGGTTCAATCAACCGCAGCAAGGTGCGAGCCAAGGTTGATTTACCACATCCTGATTCCCCTACCAGTCCCAGCGTTTCACCTTTATAAACATCGAAAGAAATATCATTTACAGCCCAAACATAGCGTTTAGTTTGACCAAAAACTCCTCGTTCTGGAAAGCCAACCCTTAAGTTGCGAACACACAAAAGGGGAGCTGTGGGAGGTGGGATTGTCGCCAGAAGTCGATCGTTACTTTCCGTTTCATCTAACGGCTGATGACTGATGCCGGGTTTTTCCCGAATTTCCACCTCGCCAGCGGCAGTAGTTACCACCTCCATAAAGTCAGAGACAGTAGGCAGATATTTCTTCTTCACATTTGGGCGGGGGCGGCAGGCTAATAAACCCTTAGTATAAGGATGCTTGGGATTGGAGAATATTTCCAACACTGGGCCATACTCAACTACTTTTCCTTGGTACATCACCGCTACCACGTCGGCAATTTCCGCAATCACGCCAAAATCGTGAGTGATAAACAGCATCGACATCCCACGGTTATCGCGCAACTGCCGCAGCAGCTTAAGTATTTCCGCCTGCACTGTGACATCGAGAGCTGTAGAGGGTTCATCGGCAATCAACAATGTTGGGTTACAAGAAATCGCCATCGCAATCATTACCCGCTGCAACTGTCCGCCGGAAAGTTGATGGGGATAGCGCTCCAGCATTGCCAATTTCTGGCGGTTGATATAATGGTTGATTTCCTTGTCATTGACATTCACCGCCCCAGATATTTCTCGTCTGCGGGATTCTATGTAGCCTTCCCGCAATTCGGCATCGCTAGGAATCAGCTTAACTTCTTGGAGTCCGGCAATTGCCAGAGTGCGAGCTTCTCGCTGTTTAACCTTTTGGTGCATCCGAATTGCCTCTGTAAGCTGAAACCCAATGTTGTAGACTGGGTTGAGCGATGTCATTGGTTCTTGGAAAATCATGGCAACTTGACTGCCTCGGTATTCCTGCATTCTATCTGGAGGCAGTTGTCGGAGATTCACGGGTGGCAGTATATTGCTAGAGGCATCGATGCCGCTAAACCAGATATCACCGCTAACCCTACCAGGGCTAGGCACCAAATTCATCACAGCGAGAGAAGTTACCGATTTACCCGATCCTGACTCGCCTACAATTCCTAAAGTTTGTCCTCGCTTCAGTTGAAGGGAGATGCCATCAACAGCTTTGATGAGCTTCTCATGGGTTGGAAATACTACCTGTAAGTTGTAGATGTCTAAAACTGTGTCAGTCATTAGTGTCAAATGTAACTAATTGGATTTTAACAAGCTCAAGCACGTCACCCATCATCCATCATAAGTAGTGTAGTTGTGTAAATCCTGGAACTGTAACAGGACTTACGCACACTGGGCATATATAGGGGCAACCACAGGGGGATTGCCCCTACGAACCGCTATATATAGAGGCAGTGCGTAAATCCTGGAACTGTAATTTTGGGCACTACTTTGGTGGCGACTGTACCAGATGAGAACCAGGGGGGCATTGAATTTCTGACGAGCCATTGTTGGGAAGTTGTGGCATTGTCGGTGGTGAGGTAGAAGGTTGATTAGTGGCACATATTCCTGCAACTGTGGTGGCTTTACCGTTAATTTTACTGACAAAAACAGCACCAATGTAGCTAGGCATTTCAGATATCTTAGCTTGAGCTGTGATTATCGCGCTTGAGCCCTTTTCCCCCTGCAACACCATCTGATAGCGATAAGACTCACTATCCAAGTTAGTAATAATACCTAGTTCTTCCAGATTCGCCGCCAACTTTCCGGTTTTTAGGTAATAAGCTTGCTGATATCTGTTTAATATACTAATAAACTGTTCTGCAATGTTTTGTCTCGGCTTATCTTTTGGCTTTTCCGGTTCAACCACCTGAACATTTTTCGGCAAGGTTGTCACATCAGAAATTTTACTCAACAGTACGGCTTTAGCGGTAAAATTATAAGGTCTGGTGTTCCCTGGGGTAATCCCATCTAACTCAAGGCGCAACTTTCCCTGACTGGTAAACTCAAAAATGGTCATGGCTTTGCTGCCACTAAGGATCATGTCTAGTTGCATTGGTTGAGTTGTCAAATTTACTTGGTATCCCATTTTGATGGCAACAGAAGAACCATCGCGAGCAGGTAAGACAATAAATAATTTGTTTTCTGGAGTGAAAATGAGCGTGATTATCTTACCCGAAGATGGATCTTTTGCTTGCCACTGCCCCAACAACTGATTGACAGCCACTCGGTTTGGTGAAATTGGTTGAGTTGTCAAACCTGCCATTGCCCTTGCAGGCTGGGTACTTATTGCTGTTCCCAACATACCCAGCAGGGCTAAAAGTAAGCTGGATGCGAGTAATCTGCCGACGGGATGGAATCGATTCATTAGCTTTATGCCCAAATATATCTTACCAGTATAAAATATGTGTAGTTGTTCTAGGATGTGAGTGTGAAACTATCGGACTACGCAAAAAAGGCGGGTGTCACTTACAAAACTGCATGGCGGTGGTGGAAAGCAGGCGCACTCAAAGGCTACCAGCTTCCTTCCGGCACAATAATTATTGAAGCTGCCGATAGCCCGGTTGTTGGGGGAGATATCGCTTGTATTTATGCTAGAGTCTCTAGTTACGAAAATCAGGACAATTTACAGCAACAAGCGGAACGCTTAACCCAGTATGCCATTGCTCGTGGCTACATGATTCAGAATGTTGTTAAAGAAGTGGGCAGTGGATTGGATGATAACCGCAAAAACTTGTTAAGTATTCTCAATGATAATGCTTATACAGTTCTAGTCGTGGAACACGAACACAGGCTAACCCGCTTTGGAGCTAACTACATCAAAGTTTTGTTTCAGGGGCAGGGCAAGCGTGTGGAAATAGTGAATCAAGTGGAGGATAATAAAGAGGAGTTAAAAACCGATTTTGAAGCTGTAATTACCAGTTTTTGCAGTCGGATATACGGTATTAAAGCAAAACTTAAGGCTGAAAAATTGATTGCTGAACTAAAAGAGTAGGGGGAAGATTGCCCTCTTCCCCCCTACCCCTTTAGACACCCACTAGCTCTAGGGATTCTGAGCCGGTTAGTTGTCGGGCGATCGCTAGTCGCGTTTCCAACTTGGCTACGCTAAACTGGTTACGGAGATATTCTAGACGAGCCCCTGCATTTGCTCTGTCAGCAGTTAAGCGCATTAAGGTATTAATTGCTTGTTGGTACTCTAAATTCACCTGAAGCATTTCAAACCGACGCGCTCGACGTTGATTGTCATTTTTCAAATCTGACTCAAAAGCTGCTACGTTATCAGCATTGCCTTCAATCCGATTAATCAATAACTGCACTGCCGCAATTTGGGATTCTAATTCATTAACCGATTGAGCCGCTTGGGAAATGGCGGCTGGGTATTGATTCAATTTCATCAGCATATTTCTGTTAACAACTATTAACTACTTAGGCAACTAATTCTTTCAGTTGCGGTGCTGGCATCACAACTGGCATCTCAAAGTGTATTCGCTCTGACTGAGAAATAGGTGCTTGCTCTAACACTTTGATTTCAATATTGACAGCAACCAAATAGGAACCACCACACTCACCCACTGCTTCAGCTATCAAGCTTGCTAAGTCTGGGCGTTCAGCGGTGATGGGGTTGCGTAAAGTGCAGCGCTCCCAGTCGTGCTGGGCATGGGGATTGAGGCTGAGGACGTAGTGCTTAGTCATGGGCTGAAATCTTGCCTCCATCTAGGGTTCAGGCGTTTGCTCTCTTCAAGAGCCTACCCTTTCATTATAGTACAAATGTACTGGTTTGCCTAGGTAGCACCGATATTATTTTCGGGGCGGGGTATACCCCGCCCCGAAAGCCACCGGAACGAGGATACCCTCAGGCGGGAGCCTGCTTACTCCCTTCCCACCTACTCCCTTCCCGCTCTAAGATTATGTATTAAGCCAGCAATCTTCGAGCAATCTTCGAGCAATCTTCGAGCAATCTTCGAGTAGAAAATACAAAATCTTCTGGCGGGAAGGGAGTAAAAAAGTCCGGGAGTGTGGGAGGAATATTATAAATTTTTAGAAATTCCTGATATTGTTTTTTATGGCAATAGTACAATAGATAAATAAAATAGAAATTGTGAAATAATCACAATTTAGCCATTTTGTCAATCTATTCAGTTTTGGATACCGTATCTAAAGGTTCACAAAACTCCTTCACTCCCTGTTTAAGCACATACATCAGAACTGGTGTTACTAGGAGGGCAGGGCAAACTTTAGTTGCTATCAAGTGTTCCATCATTGGAGCGATATTGCCAATTACCAAATCTTCCCGATATTCCAATTGGCAGATGACAGCACGACATTTTTTTGCTAGACTATCTAACCATAGTGAGTTGGCTATATCTGGTTGTTGCCCGACTCGAATTGCCAACGCGATCGCCGCATCTTCTAAATCACCCTCGCAATCCTCTATTTCGTCTAGAGCTACTAAGGCATCTGGATAATCTGCCAATTGGGTCTTCAACTGGGTAATATCGTCTGGTGTAACTTTAGTCATGGCGTAGTCCCCCTTGTCTGCCAAGTCTCACCCCATTATAGCTTTAATGTTAAAAACCTACCCTTGTAAGAGGGGGCTAGGGGGTGGGGTAGAATTGCTGATGGAGGCGTCAGTAACCTCGTGGGATACATTGGAAAGGCAAATACGTCTAAAATAGAAGCGCGATCGCTTAGTAATTATACTCAGTTACCTATTGATGCTCTATCTCAAAAACCTGGTTTACCACCCCCCCGCAACCCCAACTGCCATCCTCAAAGGCATTAATTTAGAACTACCAACCCAGAAGTTAGGGCTTGTGATTGGTCCCAGCGGCTCTGGTAAAAGCACTTTCTTAGAAATTATGGCAGGACTGGCAGAGAAAACTTCCGGTTCTGTATACTGGAGAGACCAAGACCTCGCTTCCGAACACCTGCAACAGCTATGCGGATTAGTGTTTCAGTTTCCAGAACGACATTTCTGTGGTGGCACTATTTTAGAAGAACTGCGGCTAGGGCATCCAGAGTTAGGATCTGAGCGAATCCACGAAGCCTTAGAAGAAGTTGGACTTTCTCATCTATCCCTGCAAACCTCCCCCCACTCTTTAAGCGGTGGACAACAGAGACGCCTAGCTTTAGCAGTACAGTTGATTAGACAACCTCATTTACTATTATTAGATGAACCGACGGCTGGGTTAGACTGGTCGATGCGGCGTCAGTTAGTTAATTTACTAGGTAGATTGAAAACACATTGGACGTTGTTGATTGTTACCCATGATGCGGGTGAGTTGTTACAAATTGCCGATAGTTGCTGGAGTATCAATCACGGTGAATTAAAATCAGTCGATCCCCGTAGCCTTGAAAAAGCAGATGCCCAGCCGCAACCAGTTGCTTGACATACTCCCCACCGTCCATCAAAGCCGATATTGTAGGGTGCGTTAATGAAATGTAACGCACCATCTATATGCTAATTTTCGGTGCGTTACGCTAACGCTAACACACCCTACACAATGCTACCAATTAGTGCGTTAATGAAATGTAACGCACCATCTATATGCTACTCCCTTCAGGCCAGAAGAATTTGTATTTTCTGCCTCCCCCAGCTCGAAGATTGCTCGAAGATTGCTGGCTTAATACATAATCTTAGAACACCGAAGGGAGTAAATAGGAACGAGAAACGAGAAAGGGAATAAAAACAGATAATGGTGCAAGATGTAAATTTACCTGAGATGACTCAACTCTGGCAGCAAACACTCAATTGGCAGCCAGATGCCCTTCAACAACGGCAATTTCAACTGCTTTATGAACTGCTTGTCTCAGCTAATCAGCATTTGAATTTAACCCGCATTACTACGCCGATCGATTTTTGGGAAAAACACCTGTGGGATTCTATACGGGCAGTAACATTGCTATTAAATTCACCAGCAATAACTAACCCCTCACCTATGGGCGTTATAGATATAGGCACAGGAGCTGGATTCCCTGGATTGCCAATAGCTCTAGCTTTTCCCCATTGGCACATCACCTTACTCGATTCTACCCGAAAAAAGGTCGCCTTTATTGAAACCTTACTACCCCAGTTGGAAATAGATAACGCCACCCCCTTAACAGGCAGAGCCGAAGAATTAGGGCAACAACCACAGCATCGCCAAACTTATGACATTGCCTTACTCAGAGCAGTTGCACCAGCCTCAGTTGGTGCTGAATATTCCCTACCTTTGTTAAAAGTAGGCGGTTTAGCCATACTTTATCGCGGGAAATGGACAGATGAGGAGACGCTAGCCTTAAACCCAGTAGTGAAAAAGCTGGGCGCTAAGATTGAATCAGTGGAGAGATTTACCACACCAGTTACTAATAGTCAGCGTAGCTGTCTGTACCTGCGGAAAGTGGCAACAACGCCTGCTGAGTTTCCTCGTCCTATTGGTGTACCTGCCCAGAACCCGTTGGTATAATATAACTACCCTATTGCTGCGACAAACGCTTAACTGATTCACTCCCCAACAGTTGATGAGCTTCTGCGAGGAAAGCTGGAATTTTGTCAGCGTGGGGGCTGTGGGTGAGGCATTGCCGGAAATTTAGTTCTTTTACTCCCTCTGCCTTGCTACCTGGAAACCAGTGACTACCATTGCCGAGCAGGTTGTAGCGCATTTTAGCGTAGTCAATCATATCGTAGGCTAAAGCTAAATTCCTCAGCCACAAAATTATTGGTATATTCACCTTACTGGGCGTCTGCTCATAGGTGGGTAAGCCGATGTGCCAAGTCTTTACCCAATCTGAACCTAAACGTGCGATCGCTTCAAATTCCAAACGCTCTATAATTGGTGGTAAAATATCCTCAGCCTGTTCTAGAAATTCTAAAGTCTTCAGGTGTTCGTCAAAATCCTGGGGTTTTGACGCTCCCAGACTCAGGGTATGCACCTGGGGATGACTCAGACAAAACAAATCATTAAACACCATTGGGCTCAGAGGCTGACAAAGTTGCACCAACTTTGCCGATGGTTTATACAACATCCCCCCTTTATCGGATGGGCTGATAATAAATACCCCCATATCGTGGCGGCATGCTGCTTCTATTGCTGCCCAGTTCGACTGATTAATGTAGTACCAGTGTAAGTTAACGTAGTCAAACTGATTCGTTTCAATAGTCTTTACAATCGATTCTGTCGCTCCGTGAGTGGAAAAGCCGATAAACCGCACTTTTCCTTGTGCTTGCAGCTTCTGTGCCACCTCCAGACAACCACCTGGGCGGATACTATTGTGCAGCACCTCGTCGTTATTAATACCATGCAGCGAAAACAAATCAACATAGTCTAGCTGCAAAAATGCCAAAGACTGCTCAAACTTAAGCCGGAATTCTTCAGCATCTGGCTTAGGGCTGATTTTAGTTTGGACAATTAATTGCTCTCGCGGCAAGGTTGGCAGAATCCGCCCTAACTGCATCTCTGATGTGCCGTAGCCGCGAGCGGTTTCAATGTGATTAATGCCAACTTCTACAGCCCGACGAATCGTAGCTTCCAGATTACGCTGATTGTCTGCCGGGATTTCCCCTGCCGAAACATCCTGCCATTTAAACTGGTATCTCATGCCGCCGCAGGAAAACACCGGCATTTGTAATTCTGTACGTCCAAATCGTCGATACTGCATCGTGACACTCCCCCACTAACAATCGCGGTATAGTGGGGGCTTTCTAGAACTCCCGCACCAAAGGCTGCCCATCTTTGATTTCGCCTACCAGCACTAAATCGGTAACGCCAACAAACAAGCCGTTGTCTAAGACACCGGGAATGTTATTCAGTGTCTTTTCTAGTTCAGCCGGGTTGTCAATCGAGTCAAATTTGACATCAATTACCATATTACCTTGATCGGTAATCACTGGGCCAGCTTTTTTGACTGCCATCCGCAGTTGTGGCTTGCCACCTAGCTTTTCTAACGCCCGCATCACTGGCGTCATCGCCATTGGCAGCACTTCTACTGGCAACAAAAAGGTGGAACCTAGTTTGTCAACTAGCTTTCCACTGTCTACCACCACAATGAACAGTTCTGCCAGTGTATCTACTATTTTCTCACGGGTATGAGCAGCACCGCCACCTTTAATCAAATTTTTTTGGGGATCTACTTCATCAGCTCCATCAATGGCAATATCAATGTGGTCAACTTCATCTAGGGTAGTTAAAGGTATCCCGTACTGTTTAGCCAGCACAGATGCCTGAAACGATGTGGGAATGCCTTTGATGTCTTTGATTTCCCCTGACTTGAGGCGTTCTCCCAGATATTCTATAGCATACGCCGTTGTTGACCCCGTGCCTAGTCCCACAATTGAACCTGATTTTACACGGGCGGCTGCCGCTTTACCAACTTCCTGCTTCATTACCTTAACGACGTCATTTTCTGTACTCATGACACTAGCTCAACAAAGTTCCTTATACGTTCATGGTTGATTTTCTCAGAAGTTATGCCAATTGATCCTAGGACTTATTACCATGACTGAAGATCGCACTTATCTTGGACTATTATAGATTTTAACGCCTTTTGTGCTGCAATTACCTCTACTGAATTTGACATGACTGAACTCAATCCCGATCGGATCGCTGAGATCCTTACGATTACTGTGCTGCCTCAAGGGAATGGGCAGTATGTTTGCCAGATATCAACCAACCTTCCCGATCGCAACCGGGAGAACATCCCGTGCTACGGTCAAACGCCAGAACATGCTATCGCAATTGCTCTAGAACAATTAGCCGATGAGTATCGCCGGATCGCGGAAGAAAGTCAAAATATCGATTGGAGAGCGGTGGAGCGATCGGACTCTGGAGAACCGATTGAAAAACAATATCATGTGATGTTGCACTACGAAGACATCATTACAGCAGAATCAAAGTTTGAGGCGATGCACAATACGATTATTGGCAATACAGTGGTTGAAAATGCCAAAATTATAGTGATTGAGGTTGCAAAGGATTTGCCAATTGAGCCATTAACGAGATCGTGGTTTTGAGCGATCTATACCTTGGCTTAAAAAGCCAGTTCAATAAAAGAGGTTGACAAAAAGCACAAAATATAGTAATATACCGAGAAAATCATGTAGGAGAAGACATGGCGCGGGCATAGCGATCGCGCCGTCATCAGCCGACAGGGGATAAGGATTGACAAACATAAAATAAGACGATATATGAAAATAGTTGACAAGAATCAATTAAAAGCTAACTTACTAGAATTATTGCAATTTGTAGAGCTAGAAGGTGAAGATATTTTAGTGACTGATGGCAGTAAACCAGTTGTGATAATTTCCCAGTATGAACAAAGTCCTACAACGGAAGACTTATTTAAAAATATGCGAGGGAAAGTCAAATATTTTGAAGATTTAACTACCTCGACTACTGAAGAATGGCCGGAAGTATAAAAATAGTTTCTATTCTTCAGTAACTTGGTAAAGTGACTGGCATCACATCTGTCCATGAATCATAGTTATCAAGGAGAAATAGAATATGAAGAAAACAACTGATGCCTTAGAAATTATCAATAATCTAATTGGTCAAGATACTCAGATGCAGCAAATGGTAATTGAGTCTTATTTGAATGCAGAAGTCGGTCAATTGATTTATGATGCTCGTAACCAAGTAGGATTAACCCAACAACAATTAGCTGAAATGATTGGTGTAGAGCGATCTATTATTGATGACTTAGAAGCAGGTGACTACGAGGACAATGCTTTGATAATGCTTCAGAAAGTTACAGTTGTTTTCAAGCAACGAATCAAGATTGAGTTAATTTCAGATTATTCTGATCGAGCTATAAAAACAACAGCTTAAAACTCCAGGACTCTCCCGGAGTTCTGGTTCTTACCACGAGTCATATCAACTTGCGTGCCTTAAACAACAGGATAAGATTAGTTTGATACCTTACTGAGTCAAAAATGTTATGGATAATCGCTGGAAATTTTTTGCCGATCGCGGTGGCACGTTTACAGATATAGTAGCCATAACACCAGACGATCGAGTAATTATTCACAAGCTACTCTCAGAAAACCCGGAGCGTTATCAAGATGCTGTAATCCAAGGGATTCGGAATATCTTAGGGATTGCCAGTGACGCTCCTATCCCATCAGAACAAATAGAAGTTGTTAAGGTGGGGACGACAGTGGCAACAAATGCCTTATTGGAAAAAAAAGGCGATCGCACCGTCTTACTCATCACCAAAGGTTTCCGAGATGCCCTGCGTATCGGCTATCAAAACCGCCCCGATATCTTCGCTCTGAAAATTGTACTGCCAGAACTCCTCTATGAGGAGATCGTAGAAGTAGAGGAACGCTACAACGCCAAAGGGGAAGAATTACTTCCCGTACAGCCAGGATATATCCCCTCTTTACAACAAGCATACCATGATGGGATTCGTAGCTGTGCTCTAGTATTCATGCACGGCTATCTCTATCCAGAACACGAACAACAAGTAGCCAAGGTAGCGCGAGAAATTGGTTTTACTCAAATTTCAGTATCTCACCAAGTCAGCCCCTCGATCAAATTAGTCAGCCGAGGGGATACCACAGTAGTTGATGCTTATTTATCACCCATCCTGCGGCGCTATGTGGAAGAGGTGGCTTCCCAGCTAGGTGGAGTGCGCTTAATGTTTATGCAATCTAGTGGCGGTTTAGTGGAAGCCCAACAGTTTAAAGGGCGAAACAGTATCTTATCGGGGCCTGCTGGTGGGATAGTCGGTGCAGTACAAACCAGCAAGAGGGCTGGTTTTGACCGAATTATTACCTTTGATATGGGGGGAACTAGCACAGACGTTGCCCATTTTAAGGGCGAATACGAACGGCAATTTGAATCGGAAATTGCTGGAGTAAAAATGCTCTCGCCTCAGATGGCAATTCACACTGTAGCAGCAGGTGGCGGTTCGATTCTATTTTATGATGGTGCGCGTTATCGGGTTGGCCCAGAGTCAGCCGGAGCAAATCCCGGCCCTGCTTGTTATCGCAAAGGTGGCCCTTTAACGGTAACGGATGCCAATGTGATGATGGGCAAATTGCAGCCCGAGTATTTCCCTGCATTGTTTGGGTTAAATGCAGATTTACCTTTAGATGTAGAGGTGGTGCGGCAGAAATTTACTCAGTTAGCGGCGGAAATTGGCGATAATCGGACACTAGAACAGGTGGCGGCGGGATTTATCTCTATTGCTGTGGAAAATATGGCGAATGCGATTAAAAAAATCTCGCTGCAACGGGGTTATGACCTATCAGAATATACCCTATGCTGTTTTGGTGGCGCGGGAGGGCAGCACGCCTGTTTAATTGCTGACTCTTTGGGAATTAAGCAGATTTTTATTCATCCTTTAGCTGGGGTGTTATCTGCTTATGGAATTGGGTTGGCGGATGTGCGAGTAATTAAAAAACGGTCAGTTGAAGCCGAGTTAACTCCTGAATTACTGCTGGATATCCGGCATTTGATCGATCCTCTAGAGGCAGAGGCTATGTCTGAAATTAACAGCGAAGATGGTGTAGTAACAGTGTCGTACAAGGTAAATTTGAAATATGCAGGAACTGATTCTGCTTTGACAGTTAACTTGGCTGACGCTCCAGACATGAGGAGGGAATTTGAGTCACAACACTCTACCCGCTATGGCTTTATTCAGGCGAAAAGCTCGTTAATTGTTGAATCAATTATCCTGGAACTGGTACAGGGAATGCACGCTCCTGCTGAACCGATAAAAAACCGTTTCCATGATACCCCACCTACTGCTTGTGCCACAGTGCAAATCTACACTGCTGATAACTGGCATGATGCCCCGGTTTTTCAGCGAGATGACTTACAGCCGGGAGATTGTATTATTGGCCCAGCCTTGATTATCGAACAGACTGGCACTAACGTCATCGAACCAGGTTGGCAAGCAGAATTGACAAACCACAATCATCTGATTTTACGGCATTGTTTAAGTAGAACAGGACTTACGCACACTGGCACACTGGGCACACACAGGGGGATTGCCCCTACGAACCCACTATATATAGAAGCAGAAATGTTGACTAACTGCGACTCTCAACCAGATCCAGTGCGGCTGGAAATCTTTAAAAATTTCTTCCAATTTATTGCCGAAGAAATGGGAATTGCTTTGCAAAATACCGCAGCTTCAGTGAATATTAAAGAGCGGCTTGATTTCAGTTGCGCTATCTTCGATCGCTTGGGTAATTTAGTCGCCAACGCACCTCATATCCCTGTACACTTGGGTAGTATGAGCGAAAGCATCCGCAGTTTAATTAGCGATCGCGCTGGCACCATTCAACCAGGAGATGTATATATATCGAATAACCCCTACAATGGAGGAACACACCTACCTGACGTTACCGTAATCACCCCAGTTTTTGATGAAGCTGACGAACAAATTCTTTTTTACGTTGCTTCTCGCGGACACCAAGCAGACATCGGCGGAATTGCCCCCGGTTCTATGCCTCCCAATAGTACCACCCTGGAAGAAGAAGGTATTTTGCTGGATAATTTCCAACTGGTTTACCAGAATCAGTTCCGGGAAAAAGAACTGCGGGAACTCCTATCAAGTAGTGCTTATCCTGCCCGTAATATCGACCAAAATCTCCAAGACTTCAAAGCCCAAATTGCTGCTAATGCCAAGGGAATGCAAGAACTACATAAAATGGTAGCCCAATATGGACTTTTAACAGTTCAAGCTTATATGGCTCACGTACAGGATAACGCGGAAGAGGCAGTTCGTCGCGCTATTGCTGTATTGAGCAATGGGGAATTTACTTACCCAATGGATGGGGGAGGAGTAATTAAAGTAGCAATTACCATCCATCGCGCCAACCGTAGCGCTAGAATTGATTTTACCGGGACTTCCCAACAATTGACCAGCAATTTTAACGCGCCTAAAGCAGTCTGCCAAGCTGCCGTACTTTACGTTTTCAGAACTTTAGTTTCTGACAATATCCCCCTGAATGCTGGTTGCCTTAAGCCTTTGGAAATTATTATTCCTGAAGGTTCGATGTTAAATCCTCGTTACCCGGCGGCTGTGGTGGCGGGTAATGTTGAGACTTCTCAGGCGATAGTAGATGCTTTATATGGGGCACTGGGGGTGATGGCAGCTTCTCAGGGAACGATGAATAATTTCACATTCGGGAACTCGCGCTACCAATATTATGAGACGATCGCAGGTGGTTCGGGAGCGGGAGCAACTTGGGATGGTACAACAGCCGTTCAGACGCACATGACTAACTCCAGACTAACCGACCCCGAAGTGCTGGAGGGACGATTCCCAGTTTTGCTAGAAGAATTTAAAATTCGTCACGGTAGTGGTGGAGCGGGGTTGCATCAAGGTGGGAATGGGGTTATCCGTCGCATCCGTTTCCTCGAACCGATGACGGCAGCAATTTTATCAAATCATCGTGTTATTCCTCCTTTTGGATTGAACGGCGGTAGTGTGGCGGCTGTTGGGAAAAACTATGTTCAGCGTGGCGATGGAAGTGTAGAGGAATTAGGCAGCACTGCTGTCGTGCAAATGCAACCTGGCGATGTGTTTGTAATTGAAACACCTGGGGGAGGGGGCTTTGGCTTAGAGCGATGAATTTATTTTGGTTCTGACTAAGAGAGATCTCGTTGACACCAGCCCGCCACCGGTTCAACCCGGTGGCTAATAGCGTAGGGGCACCCCCTACCCCCGTGGTTGCCCGTTAAAACGGACTCAAAAATCAACTCACCTCACCCCTCTCTCAAACTCAGAGAAGTATTTTGTCTCTCTACTAATATTCAAGCCGATAACATAGTTTTTTGTAGGTTGGGTTGAGCGATAGCGAAACCCAACATTACCATATAATTGGAAGTAATAGCTGTGAGGGAAATGGCAATGACTCATGAAGAATTACTAAATCGCGTTACCGCAGAGCCGACAGTTTGTGGTGGTCAACCTTGCATTCGAGGCACTAGGATCTATATTGCGATTATTCTGGATGCTTTAGCTGAAGGGTTAACGCCAGAGCAAATTATCGATCACTATCCGTTGCTAACTTTAGAGGATGTACGTCTCGTTAAGGATGAGGATAGGGAACAATTCTGATTTTTTATAAAATATAGAACTTAAAACAATACATAATCTTACGGCGGGAAAGGATTAAAGAAATCGGTTTTTTTGATGTCAGGCTGGTAGCGGTTCGACCAATTGTTCAACGTTCGCTGAAAGTAGTTGCGTAATTTTCTGACGTGCGTTAAGTCCCGTCAATGAAATATCGGCATAAGCTAAAAATAGCAGGTTGTGAACCTTCTGCATTTCCTCTAGGGCACGGGCTCAAGAGAGGCTGTCCCCACCATCAATGTAAAGAATTGTAAAGAAATCGCAAAAACACGTCACACACGCCTGATTACCTAAGTAGAAGTCAATCTTTTGGCAGGGCGAAGGGCAAGTTTACCGCTTGCTGTCCGACTGCCGCCACCCCGCGCGTTATCCATCTATCAGGAGCAGGACTTACGCACTTCCTCTATATATAGCGGTTCGTAGGGGCAATCCCCCTGTGGTTGCCCCTATATATGCCCAGTCTGCGTAAGTCCTGAGGAGCTTGAATCCATAACGGGGAGGTGATGTGAGTTGTAGCACCGCTAGTTTCTATGAATGTACAACCTACCTTATCGGGATACGAGTTCGTACCGATGCAACGTTTTCAACTTTAACTATGAGGATGAAAAACTGATGAAATCTACAACTGTAATCTTATTAGGACTATTAGTTGGATTTTCCAGCATTAAACCTGTAGAAGCTACCTCTGTAGCAGCTACCAGAGCCATAGTAACTCAAACAGATACAGCTAAACACCCTAATTCATCATTTACCATAGCACAGTTCAGTAGACCTAACAGCGGTCTTTACGGCTTATGGCAACTTACTTACAGCGTTGATGGGCTTCTTTATGAAAGCCGGCTTTACATGAATGGCTATTCAGGAATAATGAGAACTCGCTATTTCGATCCAAGAATAAATCAGACTCAAGTTGTAGATCAAACAATGCGTTTAAGATCTTCTTCACAAGGATTAGTTTTGTTAGGATATAACCCAGTTTATGCTGGAACTAATATCCCACATCCTACCTACAGTGCAGACAACTTTCTGTTTCAAATCAGACCTAATGGTTCGCTAGTAGTTGTGACTTGCGATCGTGACCGTCGTTGTTCAAATGTAGATATGCAGAAACTTCGCTAGAAATATAGGCTCTCTCGTACTTAGCGTGATAACTTTTACTAATCAATTGGCTTGTAGCTTGAGCAGACCAAAACCCAATGGTTAAAGCACATATAGGGGCAACCACAGGGGGATTGCCCCTACGAACCGCTATATATAGGCAGTGCGTAAGTCCTGTTGATGTCAGACTGGTAGCGGATCGACCAATTGTTCAACGATCGCTGAAAATAGTTGCACAATTTTCTAACGTGCGTTAAGTCCCATCAATAAAATATCGGTATAAGCTAAAAATAGCAGGTTGTGAAAGTAAGCGATCGAACCAGCTTCTTAAACAGATATCGACAGGTGACAATGTTTTACCAACTAGGAGGATTAAACAATGGGCAAATTTACCAATCTAACTCTCCCATCTGAAGTACGTCAACTTTGTCGAACCGGAGAATTAGATAGCCCTACGCCTGGATTAGCCCCAGGATATGTTCAGGCTAATTTAGTTGTACTACCATATTCCTTGGGTTTTGAATTTCTGCTTTTTTGTCAACGTAATCCAAAACCTTGTCCAGTCCTTGACGTACTAGAAGGCAATCCCGATCCGAAAATTATTGCGCCCGGTGCTGACATTAGAACGGATCTTCCTCGCTATAGAATCTTTAAGTATGGAAATCTAGTTGAAGAAACCACCGATATTAAAGCATTTTGGAGAAGCGATCTGGTAGCTTTTCTTATTGGTTGTTCTTTTACCTTTGAGAATGCCATGATTAACGCTGGGTTACCAGTAAGGCACATAGAAGAAGGAAAAAATGTGCCCATGTACAAAACAAATATTGAATGCGTATCAGCAGGAATATTTTCCAGTCCTTTGGTCGTTTCTATGCGCCCCCTTGCTTCCAAGCATATTGTTCGTGCAGTAGAAGTAACCAGTCGGTATTACAAAGCACACGGCTCTCCTATCCATATTGGAAACCCACAAGCTATAGGAATCCAAGATCTAGGAAAACCCGACTATGGGGATGCTGTCACTATTCATGATGGGGAAGTGCCGATTTTTTGGGCTTGCGGTGTAACTCCCCAAGAGGCAATACTTCGGGCAAAGCCTGAATTCGCCATAACTCATGCGCCTGGACATATGTTTGTCAGCGACTTGAAGGACGAATCTCTCACATTTAACTGAACTAGAACGATCGCAGACTGGGCATATATAGGGCAACCACAGGGGGATTGCCCCTACGAACCGCTATATGTAGTGTAGCTGCGCCAGTCCTGTGAACATCTTAATTATATATAAAAAAAAATTATGAATTTGACGTGATGGAATGTGAGAAGCTGTGGCGGGAAAAAACCGCTTGATGGATACCAAAATATAATATATATTGGTACATCATCGGCGGGGAGGTTATAATGCAAAAAAATACGAGTGTCACGCTAGGGGAGCATTTTGAATCGTTTATTGCCAGCCAGATTGACAACGGACGTTTTGCCAGTGCCAGCGAAGCGATCCGTGCCGGACTGCGTTTGCTGGAAGAACATGAAATAAAACTGGCGGTTCTACGACGGGCATTAGATGAGGGCGAAAACAGTGGCTTAGCCGACTATTCCTTGCGGAGGTTGCTGGAAGAACTAGATCGGGAACAGATAACCTAATATTGACGAAAGTTTCTACTGATTTAACTATGTCTACCAAACCATCGCTGACTCAAACCCATCCAACAGATCGCTTGCCTTTAATTCATCCAGGAGAAATTCTCCAGCTCGACTTTCTCGAGCCAATGGCAATCACAGCTTATCGACTGAGTCAAGACATAGGCGTTACTCAAGCTCGAATTGGAGAAATATTGGCGGGTAAACGCAGCATTACCGCCGATACAGCATTGCGACTTTCACACTACTTTGGCAACAGCGCTGAATTTTGGCTGAATCTACAGATTCAGTACGATCTCCGTCAGGCAAGGTTGGAACATGCCGATGCATACGATCGGATCTCCCAAGCAGTAGTGGGTTAAATTAAGCATACCCAGTACGAAAAAGTAAACTCCCTACCCTACCTGAGGTAAGATGCAAACCGTTACCGATAGGCAAATGTCCATGCAGCTCGAATTTATTCCTATTGAAGACTTTTACTTTGCTCTTACTTTAGCTGTGCGCACTCTGGAGGAGTTAGATGCTCCAGGTTTAGCAGAGCAAGTACACAAGCGTCTTGAGCAAGAATGCGGTGAACCTTCAACCATTGCCGCAGCCAGCCAGAATAGCTTTAACTATGTGTTTCGCGTTCATGGGCTAGAACACAGCCCCGCTAAACAACTAATAGTCTCAATCGCAGACTGGCAAGAAAAATTGCGCTTGAGTAGTGATTATGGTTGGACTCTAGATGAAGAGCGTAAACCTATTCGCACCGAAAAATTTCACCAGCGATCGGAATTCGCAAAGCTCTTGCGGTTACACCTGCAAGACTGGCTGCAAGTTCCTCTCTTCCGCTGAAGGTTAAAGATAACGGAAAACACATTACCAATAACTCGTGGCATTCCTGCTCCGAAATTCTTAGGCATTATTAGGCTTTGAACTCGGTTTTTCGCTCTCCGTTGATACAGGTTGTCCCGTACAACTGGAGTCCTGGCTGGACAGCCTGGGCCGACGACGCTGACGTTCTAACAGGATGGACTTCACTTTTTGGTATGGAGTCCAACGGCTAATCTCCGGGTCGTTAAGTCTTGCTAATACGTTTCGCGCTGCGTTCATGTCAGCATGCAATACCACCCTGCACTCTGTACAGTAAAACGCATCCCCCTGACGATCCCCTAGAGAACCACAGCAGGAACACGCTTGCGAGGTATATGCAGCATTAACTAGAACTACCGACGCACCGCGTCGGGGAGATACTTGTTCGAGAGCGTCAGCCATCAGTCCTTTTACCCAACCTGATAGCCGACGATTTGTATTCTTGCCTCGATTCTTTTTTGCCTTAATTGGCACTGCCAAATCTTCACAGACAATTTCAAAAGCTTTATCTAAAACTGAGTGAGTGCCTTGATAAATTTTGGTTTTTACCTTGGCAGTATGTTTAATGCGACGGCGCTCTAATTTTTTTCGCCCTAGATTATTTAGCTTTATCCGATGTCGTTTACTTTTGTTAGATTTCTTGGCAATTGCTTCTATCTTTTGACGATTCTGATATTTGACTTTGAGGTAATCAGACTCAGCTATCAGAATCTCACCCAATCCCTCACCGTGAGCCTCACCATCAGAATCTACAAAAGCTTCTGTGTAACCTTTATCAATGCCTATTATGGCTTGACCACATGGCGACGTATTGCAACCACATTTTGACGGTTCCACTGTATAATGTACTTCTACCCGACCATTTCTAAGCAGCAGTCTTATAGTGCCTTTTATGGGGTATGTTGTGTTGAGCGGAATCGCTATCCGTTGACGAGGTATCAGACTCGTAACTTCTATCCAACACTTACCGCCATGCTGAAACCACTTGTAACATTGGGAATCTAGTATGATTTGATTTTTTACCTGAGTGTGTCCATGTTTAAAATGTTTACGCATTACACGACGCAAGTATGAATCATTAATCCACGTCCCATCCTGAAGAGATGACCACAGTTTTCTTCTCGTCTCTTCGTCTGATGTCCGTCGATAAACTGCCCCCTTTGCTTTAGCTATAGCGGCAGCACGGTATAACTCAATATCTGCAAAAACATCTCTGAGGGTTTCTTTCCAGAGTCTTGCAGGTACATCAAACTCACGTTTTGATGCTAACCAGCTATCTCTAACCGCACGATGATTAGTCCTGACTCCTTGCAGGCTGCCATATTTATCCCACACTTCAGTTCGCATTCGCCCCAGTCGAGACGCTATCTCCTCTAGCGCCGCCAGTTTTGAGGCAGTTATGTTCTTACTGTATGCGATGCGGGTGACTATCATTTTGGCAAGGCTTAGACTCAATGGCAGCTTTTGTACGTCGAAAGAAGGGTAGTGAGTAATCCAGGTAGCCTACCTGGATTGTCCCACAGTCGTTGAGTCCAGGTATACTTACCTAAAAGTTGCAGCTTGCTTCGTGAGGGCGATATTTATTTGGCATAATACTTAATTATGCCTAACTCTTCCTAAGAAGTCAAGCCCTTAACTCAAGCTCCCCGTACAAACGAAGGTTTGGGCGGGGAATCCTGCCCAAGTTCAGCTAAGGTTAAGAATTACTGGCTTGAGCCGCCAACATTTCTTTGAGCTTGGCTAATTCGCCCGCCCACCGGGGGTCAGGTTGAAAGCCTTCTGAGTTGCTAGCACTTGTACTGGCAGGACTGGGGGCACGTCGAGATTTCTTGTTACGACGCCCAGAAGAACTACCGCCGCCACCGCTGCCGCCACCTGGGCTAGGACTACCGCCACCACCTGCACTAGGACTACCGCCACCACCTGCACTAGGACTACCGCCAGTATTGCTGCTGGTGGTGCTGGTAGCCGTATTGATTATAGGGCTGCTAATGGTAGTGCTACTGGTGGTGTCGCTATCTGGGCGTGGCTCCTCATCCCCTTTACCTTTAGCCCGTGGTAATGCCTTTTCTATTTTGATCGGGGCGTCCTTGAACATATGGCCGTTGAATTTTTCAATAATTTCATCAGCCTGTTCCTCGGTTGGCACGGTAACAAAGCCAAAACCACGGCATTTACCCGTTTTCCGGTCTTTAATCACCTTGGTGGTAACAAAATCACCTGCTTCGGCGAATACCGCTTGCAGATCTTGCCGATCTACTTCTTCTTTAGGCAGATTACCCACATAAAGACGAACAGTCATAAAAAATACCTCCAGACTCGGATTGCTAAAAACTTGCTTGCAGGCGTCAACATGATGTTAGCTAAGCAAAGACTGGATTGACTAACCGTTGTCAAACCCGTCAACTTCGTACTTTCCAATGCCTTCCTCAACAACATCAATCTCTGAATTAAAACCAGGATACTCTGTATCCTATGTCCAACGCTAAAGCTCACACCTTTCAATTGTATGGTTTAAACACAGCAACCATATCGCGTCAAAGCGTTTTCTAGTAGTCTTGCTCACAGAAAAATGTTCACGCCATTTTTAAAGGTATCACGGTCTCACGTCTATAGCTACTACAACAGAAAAATTTTAGTCCTTAACTATGCTTAGCCTTTGCTTAGCCTTTGTACCTCGTTGATTGGAGCGTTAAGCTCACACCAGTCAGCCCAACTGCACCCAGTAAAATTGTACCATTCCTTGTCCGGGATTAAAATCCCTCTTTCACACACGGGACTTACGCAGACTAGGCATATATAGGGGCAACCACAGGGGGATTGCCCCTACGAACCGTTATATTGGGCACATATAGCGGCAACAACAGGGGGATTGCCCCTACTAACCGCTATATATAGAGGCTGTGCGTAAGTCCTGCGATCGCTAAATAGCACCCAGTGCCTCCTAGCGGATGTTGATTTGGCGATAGTCAGGGCAGTTAATTGCCGCCTCGGAATTGGCGATGAGGGGATGCACCGTACACTTGAGGCGGTAGTCATTGGTGAAAAATTGACACCCAGTGCAGGGGATTTCGTGCATTTGTTTTGCCCTTCCTACAGAGTCTCTGAACGCGCTCCACAGACTCCAAAACAGCAAAGCCATCAATACCCAGGCACAAAAAAAACACACAGGCACCAAAAAAGGTCCGATCTCTTTTACTAAAGAATATAAAATTTGGCACACGGTTCATCCCTTGAACAAAACTCAACTACCGAATATTATTGACTAAGTGGATATATAATGGCAGTATTGGCTCGTATTTGGTGGCGTGGGTCGCTATAGCCGCGTTTCCTGGATGCACAGCATGTTTATTTCTTCATCTAGCGACGACCGTAATGGCTACCCTACAGAGCTAATTCGTTATAGCTTGCGGATGGCTGCTGCCAAATCTGCGGCACCAGCACGGGAAGACACTGGCATCATCAAAGGCTATCAATTGGGCAACTATGCACCAACGCTGATGCCACTAAATGAGCGAGACACTAAGGAACTGGGGGCGCTATTTGAGCGGGAAGATATCGATGAGATTGAAGCGGATATTACCAAAAATCTCTTTTGGCTATCCCCCGCTCTCTGTTGGGAAGACAACCCCTTTGACTTTTTACAAGAGTATCTATAGAAGTTTCAGAATGGGATGTCATCCAAATTTTGTTGCCCCTCGACGTGTGTAGGAGTTGGAGCTGATGGTGGGGTGGTATTGTAGGGGTACTGTGGTGTTTCCTCCTCGGTAGACATCGGACTATAGGCTTGTTCAGATGTAGATGCTCCTGCCCGACGTGCCCCTAAAGGTACGACGTTGTTAGTTGTCGTGGTAAAAGCTGGTGCGGCTGTCACTAGGCTACCGTTGTTATTTGAGCTGGCTAGAGGGTAAATTCTCGAAGCCGTCAATTCGGCCCGTTTTTCTTTTAAATTATCTGGGCGAGTAATCACATTCATACTCAACGAACCCTCAATCACCACCCGATCGCCCTTATGATATTGTTGATGAATTTCTTGAGCCAGTTTATTCCAACCTATCACCTTCAACTTGGCTGGTGGATCTTCATCCCGCCAACCAGGAAACTGTACCAGCATCTCGGCAATCTGTTTTTGGTTGTCAGCAGTGTAACGCAGTTCCGGCTCTGTAATAATTTCCGCCATTAAAATAAAGCTATTCATCTTGAGGCCTCCTCCTGTGGTAGCGATCGATCCTACCTATAATTATAGTACAAATGTACCAGAACTTGACATAGCACCTATTGGTAGGGTGGGCTCTCTTGGCGTCACCCACCACCCACCATCTCTTGGTGTAGATTTTAAGCCTACACGGTTATTGGTGCAACAGCTTCTAATTCTACATCCTCATCCTGATCTACAAACGCTTGAACGCGAGTGCGATACTCTCTCAAGGTTTCATCAACCCAATCTCGATCGTTACTATTGGCAAAGATATGCACCAGTGGTTCACTAGCGTCGGGCAAAATTAACACCCAGCTTTCATTTTGATAGTTGCAAATTTTTACTCCATCTAATAACTCCAGGTTTTCGGCTGGGTGGGTTTCCACCAGATGGCGCATTAATGCCCCCTTTGCTGTCCAGGGGCAGCGCACGGTATAGGTTTTGTGGTAAAAACGCGGTAGCTCTGAGCGAATCATGCCTAGGGTGCGTTCTTGCAACGACAGTATCTCCATGAGTTTAGCAATGCAGAACATGGCATCGAACCCTGGGTGCAGTTGCGGGAAAATAAAGCCCATTTCGCCACTGCCTCCTAAAACCACATTAGGATTAGTGTGACACGCCTCCATTAACGCCGTGGGATTCGCCTTAGTCCGAATCACCTTACCATCATGGCGGCGGGCGATTTGTTCCACCGCACTGGAAGCATGCACGGGCACTACCACCGTGCTTCTGGGGTAAGTAGTGAGAATCATGTTAACCATCAAAGCCGTCAACAATTCGCCTCGAATGGCAATTCCCGATTCATCCACCAGAATCAACTGCTCTCCGTGGGCTGACACCTGCACCCCAAAATTAGCTTTCAGCGCCTCCACCACATGACCTAACTGGTTCAGCAGAGCATCCCGCTCGGAACCTGACAGAGCTGCTTGATTCAGACTGGCATTTAGCACTACCGCATCACAGCCAAACTTCGCCAACAAAATTGGCAGCACTGCCCCAGAAACCGCGTAAACATAGTCAATAACTACCTTCGCACCGCTGTTACGAATTGCCTTAACGTTAAGTTGTTTTTCAAAAGCAGTGCTGTACATATCAATTGCATGAGAGACATAGATAACATTGCCAATCTCATGAATTTGCGCCCGCCGCAGGTCTTCTTTGAAATAAGCACCCTCAATTTTTTTCTCTTGAGCTTTCGAGATATTGATGCCCTTGGGATTGAATATTTCGATCAAAATGTAATCAGGGCGATCGGGATGCACCCGCACATGGATTCCGCCAGCAACCGAAAGAGTGGGCACAATTGTACGTGCTACTGGAATGGCAGTTGCTTCCAGGTTTTGGACATTTATCCCCACTGACATCAGACCAGCAATCAGAGACCGCGAAACCATACGGGAGATGCTCCGTTGGTCGCGAGAGACAGTTACGGTGGAATCTTGTTTTAAGGTGGAACCGTAAGCGGCTCCTAACTTAACGGCAAATTCTGGGGTAATGTCAATATTTGCCAAGCCTTGAACGCCGCGCTGACCAAATAAATTACGGTGAGCTGTATGCCCCCAAATCAAGTTTATGTTCAAAATGGCACCGGATTCAACTTCTTTGCTTGGCCAGACACGAACAGTAGGACTAACTTGAGCTTCTTCACCCACAGTTGACAGGGAACCTACCACAGCACCTTCCAAAACTTGGGCACGGCGGTTGATCCGGGCACCGCGAGCAATCACACAAGCTCTGAGATTCGCTTCCTCACCAATAATTGACCCGTTCCAAATAATTGGATGCTTCAGGTTAGCGTCAGCCCCAATCGTGACATTATCACCAATCACGGTTCCCCCATCAATTTTCACTCGTGCCCCGATGCGGCAGTTGTGTCCAATCATGGCAGGGGGTTCAATCTTAGCAGTCGAGTCAATATAAGTATTCTGACCTACCCATAAACCAGGAGCCTGCTGGTGATATGAAAGGTCTAGCTTTACCTTTTCCTGTAGAGCATCGTACTGCGATTCGCGATAAGTGTCCAGATTACCTACATCACACCAGTACCCATCAGCGATGTAGCCGTAAATCGGTTCACCCTTTTGCAGGAGTAAGGGGAACAAATCTTTGGAAAAGTCCGTTTCGGTGTTGGCAGGCAGATATTCTAGAACTTCTGGTTCTAAAATATAGGTGCCTGTATTGACGGTATCAGAGAATATTTCGCTTGTGGAAGGTTTTTCTAAAAACCGAGTAATGCGATGGTTCTCATCCGTAATCACCACTCCGAATTCAATCGGGTTGGGAACGCGGGTTAAAATCAAGGTGGCTTTTGATTGCTTTTTTTTGTGAAATTGAATCGCGGCGCTTAAATCAAAGTCGGTGATACTATCGCCGCTGATCACTAAAAAGGTTTCATCCAGTAACTCGGCAATATTTTTGACGCAACCTGCGGTACCTAAGGGCTGGTCTTCCTCGACAGCATAAGTGATCTGGACTCCAAAGTCACTGCCGTCCTGAAAGTAGTCTCGCATGGAATCAGGCAGATAGTGCAGTGTGGCAATAATCTCTGTAATCCCATGCCGCCTAAGCAGGTTGATAATGTGTTCTGCGATCGGCTGGTTCAATACGGGTACCATTGGTTTGGGAAGTTCGCAGGTTAACGGTCTCAATCGTGTACCCGACCCGCCTGCCATCAGCACTGCTCGCATAAGTCCTCCTTAGTTAATTGCATTATTTACGGCGGTTACTCTCGATACGCCGCTGTGGCTCTGTTATTTAAGTTTCCTTTGAGTCTGAAAATTAAGCTATACCTCATCAGACATGCTTGGCTGGCGGCGCTGTCGCTCTGGCACTGCTACCAGTTTAGACCTAAAACTAGCATACAGCGCTTGTCAAGGCAAGCATTGTTAACCTGTGGTTAGACCGGCAGGTGGAAAATTAGTTTATCATTGACTTAGTGGCTTTATTCACGTAATTAAAAGTTTAAACCAGTTAGTTTATTAGGGAGTGGATTAAATGAGTACATTAATCACCATTCTGTTGCTAGGCGTCTATGGTACAGGTGCCTGGAAGTTCTGGAGTGGCTTCGATCGCACCAATTTCAACCGGAGTTTCAGCAATCAGTTGGTTCTAAGTGGGTTGTGGCCATTCTTGCTGTTCAGCAAATCCTACCGTAAGAACTTTACCAAGGCGTTTAAGGATCAATAGCATCTGCTGTGGATGACCCAACAAATGCCAGACCGACGCATGTGGTTGATTGGCGGCACGTCGGAAAGTAGGCAACTGGCTGAAGCTCTAGCACTGCTTAAGTTGCCCTGTACTGTTACCGTAACAACAGAATCGGCCCGATCACTCTATCCGTCGGTGCCTACTCTGCGCGTTCTGGTGGGACGTCTCCACCCTGAACAAGTGGGGCAATTTTTGCAGCAGGAGCAGATTGTTGCTATTTTGGACGCCTCCCATCCCTATGCTAGGGATATTTCTCAGGTGGCGATCGGTGCGGCGGGCTCTAGGCAAATTTCTTACCTGCGCTACGAAAGAGCAGCGATCGATTTAACTTTTGAAGACGCCAAGGTAATTTACCTTGACAGTTTCGATACCCTGATATCTGGTGACTACCTGCACGGGAAGCGGGTAATGTTGACAGTCGGGTATAAACCTTTAGCCCTTTTGGGGCAGTGTTCTAATCGCTCTACTCTATTTGCTCGCATTCTCCCCTCCATCGCCTCAATAGATGCAGCTATAGCGGCAGGGATAAAACCAGAACGCATCATTGCTATCCGCCCGCCAGTCAATGCTGAGTTAGAACGTGTACTCTGGCGGCAGTGGGAAATTTCTCTGGTAGTCACAAAAGCTTCTGGTGCGGCTGGTGGAGAAGACATCAAGCGAACCGTGGCGGCAGAGTTAGGGATTCCTTTGATAGTTATTACCCGCCCCAACATTGATTACCCCCAACAAACCAGTGATTTTTCAGTTGTTTTGGAGTTTTGCCGCCAGCACTTTTTTTGAGTTTCAATATGGTATATAAGCTTACAAGATCGGCAAAAAGATCGGCAAAAATCTGAACCTGAAACAAATAAAAGCTATAATAGATAAAGACTCCGTAGATTTTAAATATCGGCAAAATGTCCAGTTCAACCGAATTCATTGAATCCGTTGATTTGATGGAGCCGATGCTTCCAGGAGCAGGTTCCCAGTTGCTCGAAGATTTAGCCATCGAGCTGATTGCCGTTAGCAGCGCTCTGAATGCACAAGTTCAACTAAGTGTCGCTGTCAGTATGGGAGATCTCGTTCGTTCAATGAATTGCTACTACAGCAATCTGATCGAGGGACACCACACTCACCCTAGAGACATCTCTAGAGCATTGGCTAATGACTTTTCTGCTGAGCCAAAAAAACGCTCGCTACAACTCGAAGCTAAAGCTCATATCGAAGTTCAACGAATGATTGACAAAAGGGAAGCTCCAGTTAATGTAGTAACAGCTGATTACCTGATTTGGGTTCATCGTGAGTTTTGCACGCAACTCCCCCCTGACTTACTCTACATTGAAAATCCCCAGGCTACAAAACGTGTTGAAGTCAAAGCAGGAGAATTGCGAACTGGGGATGTAATTGTGGGTAGTCATATCCCTATTAGCGCCAAAGCAATCCCACGTTTTTTACGGCGGTTTGAAGAAGCTTATAAGCCCGAACGTTTAGCTAAACTCCAGCAAGTAATTGCAGTGGCTGCTTCTCATCACCGACTACTTTGGATTCATCCTTTCTATGATGGTAATGGTCGCGTAACGCGGCTGTTTTCCCATGCTTTTTTAAAGCAAATCGGAGTAGGTAGTAGTTTATGGTCAGTCTCCCGTGGTCTAGCCAGGAATATTGAAAAATATCGAGATTTACTGATGGCAGCCGATCGACAACGATGGAACGATTTAGACGGGCGTGGCAATTTAACCGCCGCTGGTTTGCAAAAGTTCTGTCAATTCTTTTTAGAGATTTGTATCGATCAAATCAAATTCATGCGAGAGCTACTAGAACCCTGCCAACTGTTAAATCGCATCGAACTCTATGTTTCCGAGCAGATCCGCGCTAAAAGTTTGCCGGAACGCTCCTTCCTTTTACTCAAAGAAGCACTGCTAGCAGGAGATTTTCAGCGAGGAAAGGCTGCTGCCATAACAGGCTACAAGGAACGACAAGCTAGATCTGTACTAAACTACCTAGTTAAGGCTGGTCTTTTAGTTTCAGACAGTCCAAAGGGAACTGTCAGTTTAGGATTCCCTACTGATGTTGTCGATCGCTACTTCCCGAGACTCTATTTGACATAACTAAATATAATTGTAGGCTGCGCACTGCCCACTATTCCCCTCGGTAAGTAGTTAATTTATTGGTTGGTTTTCATTTGCTGGACTTTTTGCTGAATCAATTTTGTGACTTCCTCGATTTCAGCCTGCTCGCGGGGCATACTGAAGGTTCCAGGGGATGCTTCAGATGTGAAGCGATCGACAAAAGCATCAAATGCTGCTTGCGAGTCTGGGTGGGCAACGACATAGGCTCGTAGCTCAGCTTTCGTCATCTTGCTAAAGTCAGGCTTCATTCCAAAAACCTCCAACGACCATTACGATAGATCTGTATCCTAATGCTTAAGCAAATCTGAAAAAGTTTGCCAAACCAGCCAAATATTGAGTCCTGCAATCGATATCGCAATCCCCCAAGAGAGTAATTTTAACCACAATGGATTGACAAATTCACCCATCAATCGAAGATTACTGGTAAACATGACTAAGGGGATTGTGGCAAACGGCAGTTGGAAACTTAAGACCACTTGGCTAAAAATCAATAATTTAGTGGTTCCGTGTTGACCGAAAATAATAATACAAATAATCGTGGGGATAATCGCCGCTAATCTACTGAGCAGACGGCGTAACCAGGAAGCGATGCGCAGATTTAAAAAGCCTTCCATGACTATTTGCCCAGCTAGAGTGGCTGTCAGGGTTGAACTTTGACCGGAAGCTAGTAAAGCTAAAGCAAAGAGCAAACTGGCAACCTTCACCCCTAATAAAGGGGATAGCAACTTGTATGCCTCTTGAATTTCTCCTACCTCCTGATGACCAGAAAAATGAAAAGCGGCAGCAGCGACTATCAAGATGGCAGCGTTGACAAATAGTGCCATCGTCAGCGCGATCGTAGAATCGATAGTCCCAAACTTGATAGCTTCCCGTTTTTTTTCAGGTGTGCGCTGCCAAGCCCGTGTTTGCACAATTGCTGAGTGTAAATATAAGTTATGAGGCATAACGGTGGCACCCAAAATGCCGAGAGCCACATATAACATATCATGTTGTTGAAAAATAACTGCTTGAGGCACAAAACCCAGCACGATGCTGCTAAAATCTGGGCGCGAAAAGATTACTTCCAGCACAAAACACAGTCCAATGCTGGAAACCAGAGTGATAACTAACGCTTCAAGGTACCGAAAGTTTAAACGCTGTAGCATCAGTAAGAGTAGGACATCTAAGCTAGTGAGGCACACGCCCACAATCAGGGGAATATGAAATAATAATTCTAGAGCGATCGCACCGCCGACTACCTCTGCTAAGTCACAGGCTACAATCCCAATTTCAGCCAGTATCCACAGGGTGATATTGATTTTCCGGCTGAATTGATTTCGACAAGACTTAGCCAAATCGGTGTCTGTGGCAACCCCCAGACGCACGCACAAAGTTTGTAACAAAATAGCGATAAAGTTGGAAACCAGAATGACACTGAGCAGGGTATAGCCAAACTGGGCTCCACCGGAGATGTCAGTCGCCCAGTTACCAGGGTCCATGTAACCTACAGAAATCAGATAGCCTGGTCCTAGGAAAGCTAAAAGCTTACGCCAAAAGCCCTTAGCTGAAGGAATGGGTATAGTGCGGTAACTTGGCGGGAGACTGGGCTGTGTTTCCTTATTCGTAAGCTGGGGCATAACTTTCCGAAGTATTTTCATAATTGTCTCATAATTTGCCCGTTTCTTCAGCAGCTTGGAATTAACTTCTTACCTTGGTATTAGGTTTATTGGTAGGATGTTGGGGACGTGGCTTGAAGCGAGCGCGTATGGTGCCGATCGCGATATATAATACTGGCACCACCAACAGACTCAAGAAAGTTGAGACAATCATCCCACCAAAGACAGCCGTACCTAGAGATTGGCGGCTGGCTGCCCCTGCCCCGGTGGCGATTACTAGGGGCACAATACCCAAGATAAAGGCGATCGCAGTCATTAAAATAGGGCGCAAACGCTCTTGTGCCGCTTCAAGGGCTGCCTTAGTAATTGACAGATCTTTTTCTTGCATTTGGTTGGCAAATTCCACAATTAAAATGGCATTTTTACTAGACAAACCAATTAGCATCACTAGACCGATTTGGGAATAGACATCAT
>CASBRB010000252.1 GCA_949127975.1 Oscillatoriales cyanobacterium PMM_0019
ACTTTAGTCCGTACTCTGAGGGCTTTAGCCCTCACTACGAACGATGGACAAGGTTTGTAGTACGGACTTTAGTCCGTACTCTGAGGGCTTTAGCCCTCACTACGAACGATGGACAAGGTTTGTAGTACGGACTTTAGTCCGTACTCTGAGGGCTCCCGCCCTCACTACGAACGATCGCCAATCACCTTTTCCCCAATAACTAATGTTTCATAAATTCAGGGCTTCCTAATATTAATGCCGCTCTTAATTGGGATGGACTACTTTCTACTACCGACTTAGTTTTAGCAGATAAATTATTACCTAGAGTTTGGTCAAGCTGTTGAATTGCCATTGGCTTACCTCCAGGAAACCGATCGGCGGCTAAGATAGTTACAAAACTAATGCGGCGGAGCAAGGCATCTGGATTGAGCCATGCTTCTTGTGTGTTTTTGTAACCGTCAGGGGTTAGGTAACCATAGAGCGGCATTCCCAACTGTGCCACGATGCCGTAGACGCGGCGGTAATCCTTAATCTGGGTGTCGGTGGCGCGAAGTGCTGAAATAACGTACTGGTAGGGCGTCTTAAATTTGGTGTTGTAGTAATTTGAGTTGAAAAACTCCGGGCTGTGGAACAGGGTATCCAGTACGGCTCGGATATCACCATCTGTATCCAGAAAGCGTTTAGCTAAATTGTTTACCAGGGATTGGGGTGGGTTGTCAGCTACGAAATACTGAGCCAGTTGGTAACTAATATGGTGTGCGGTGGCAGGATGACGCGCCAGAATATCTAAGGCTTGTTCTCCCTCGGTAATACCGCTACCTTTGATGGTTTGTCCTAGAAAAACCTTATCGCTAAAATCGTGTCTGGATGGATCGAAGTAGAACCCGCTGCTATCTACATTTGGTTGACGGGGGCGGGGAAATCCCCAGCCAGTTAAAATACGAGCTAAGGCAATCACGTCTTGCTGAGTATAGCCGCCATCTACTCCTAGAGTATGTAATTCCATTAACTCACGAGCGTAGTTCTCGTTGAGTCCCTTAAATCTGCCACGGGCACCGCTGCTATTAGGTGCTGTGTTCTGCCAGTTATCCAGGTAAAACAGCATCGCTGGGTGTTTGGCTGTGGCACCTAGGATATCGCGAAACTTGCCCAAGGCATAAGGGCGGATAGCTTGTTCTTCGTAGGAGCCTACCCAAAGACGGTCTAAACCTTTACCTGCAAAAACGTTGAAGTGGTTGTACCAGAAGTCTACCATTACTTCTTGGAGTTGGCGGGGACTAGCTACAGCTCTGGCCAACCGTCCTTCAATGGCTTGTTGTACGATCGTCCTAGCCCGCTTCCGGGCAGTTTTCTGCGCTTCCGGGTCAGGTTTTTGACCTGGTTGCCGTTGCATCTGCGGATCATACCCTGTTCTCAGTTGGACTGGATTGAGTTGCAACGTCTGTAAACTAATCAGCTCTTGGGTAAGAGTCTGGGGTTCGGGGATAGATGCAGGTGTGAGTTGGGACTGAATATATGCTTCTACTCCTATCGCCTTGACAGTTTCCATATCCCTAGGGCGAGGACCAAAAGCGATCCGATTGAGGACGTGCAATATTTTGGCGTCATCAGAGTCAGGTGAGTTGGTGCTGGCTTTATAGTGTGGCAGTACCAAGCACAAGACTAATCCCAGTGAAATTGATAACACCCAGTATTTTGGCTTCAGGTTCATGGCATGGGATGGGCGGTAGAATACAGCCCAGCAGCATTGGCTGGTGGTATCACCCACAACTGCCGACGCTGAAAATGCTGTGGGAATAAAGACGTCACCGCTTGTATAATTTGTTCCTGCAAATTGGAAACTCAGGGCATGGGCGCTTTTACCATATTTTATCCTAAAGTTAATTAGGTCTTAACCTTATCGGGTTACACTACTCTATAAAAAGCATCTTAAATGCTACTACTTAACATGCCACGGAATAGCATCGCCAACTAAGGTTTTTTTTAGTATCATCATCGCCAAAGGCAACTTAATTATACCATCTATCCTCAAAATAGGAGATTGCCTTAGTTTATTTATTTTACAGGGAGTAATTAAATATAAATTAATCATTAAAGTAATTTTTGGCTAATTAAATAAGTTTATAATCAAGCCGATCGCAGTTGCAAAAATTACACAGTAAAAAAGTATGGACTTTTTTGGAGATTTGACAATCCTCAGCGGTTTGGGACTCATACTAGCACTGGGTCTGGCGCTGAGCTTTGAATTTGTTAATGGATTTCACGACACAGCTAATGCATTTGCTACTGTAATTTACACTGAAGAGTCAGATACTAAAACCCTCCAAAGTTTTAATAGCCAGTTAGGACCAATAACCGAGTTTATTCCTAACTGGGTAAAAGTTGCCGTTGCCTTGGCGCTTGGATGTGGCACGATGATTGGCTGGAAGCGCATTGTGGTGACTGTTGGTGAAAAAATTGGTAAGGAACACCTAACCTATGCTCAGGGTGCCTCAGCAGAGTTAGTGGCAATGTTTACAATCTATGCTGCCGATCACTTTGGTCTACCGGTAAGTACAACCCATGTGCTATCGTCGGGCATAGCAGGCACAATGGCTGCCAATGGCTCAGGATTACAGAAGGAGACGTTGAAAAACATTTTGCTGGCGTGGCTATTGACACTCCCAGTTTGCATGTTTATGGGTGCTGCACTGTTTGCGGCAAGTCTGTTTTTACTCTCGTCTGTATTGGGATTGCATTAGAGCGATCTCACTTCGACAGTACTGTAGCACTGCCTCTACATATAATAGTTCGTAGGGGCAATCCCCCTGTGGTTGCCCTATATATGCTTATACATATAGCGGTTCGTAGGGGCAATCCCCAAGTGGGTTGCCCCTATATATGCTTAGTTCATAAAAATGTTACCTAGTGATTTACTGATTCATCGGCAAAATGGGGAAGCTCTCGAACCCAAGCGCCTAACCATAAATAACCACAATATCGACATCGCCATTGATTTAATTACCTGCTTTCAAGAAGCAGTAGGCAGCATCCAAGGCAAACTAGATACTCTGTTACTAGAATTAGAAGGCGACAGCCCCGATTACCGCATCAAGCGGGGACTAGCTCACCTGCTTAAAAGCGAATCTTTCAGTAAATTTGAGGTGATTAGTCCCCTGGAACCCCAGGATTTACGGCAACGAGTTTATAGCCTTGCTGCTGAATCTGTTCCCAGCCCTCAAGCAACAGAAAAAAACCTGGAAATTATAGCCAATACCCTCAGCAAAGAACTGGAGCGCGAAGTATTGCCTGTACAGATTCGCAATGGGTTGTACGCGGATTTACAAGAAAATCGCATCCTTACCCAGTTTGAAGCACCGACACCGGAAGATTTGCTGCACCGATATAACTTAGCTCAGGTGCAGGGCGTATTCTACCGAGCTAGTCAGATAAGCCTAAATGCTCATCGCAATGTCCCAGGGGAATATAAGCTGTTATTTCGCTATCTGAAACTTTTTGGGCTGATGGCTTATATTGAAGGAGATGCAGATCACGGGTTTACTATTTCCATTGATGGCCCCACCAGCTTATTTAAGCCTAGTACACGTTATGGATTAGCGATCGCTAAACTACTCCCAGCACTTCTACACGTCACCAAATGGAGCTTCAGCGCCACACTACAAACCCGCGATTTCTATACCAACGCCCTAAAAACCGGACGTTTCACGCTTAATTCTGAGTGTGGTTTGGTAAGTCACTACCCACCAGGGAAGCCTTATGACAGTATGTTAGAAGAGTCTTTTGCTAACCGATGGGATCAATTGAAAACAGATTGGGTGCTAGAGCGAGAAGTAGATCTTATACCTATCCCCGGTAGTGTGATGATTCCCGACTTTCGCCTGGTACATCCTGATGGGCGGACATTTTTACTAGAAATTGTCGGCTATTGGCGTCCAGAATACTTGCAAAAGAAATTCGCTCAAGTGCGCCGTTCTGGATGCGATAACTTGATTCTGGCAATTTCAGAGCGGCTAAATTTGGAGAAGGCAGGCGTCAAGGTAAGCGATACACCAGCTATAATTGTGTGGTTTAAGGATAAATTATTGCCTAAAGCAGTGCTAGCAGTACTGGATTGATAAAGAAGGTATCTTGACCGATGATAAAATTTAGGTAATACTGGTAGTATATATTACCTCTGATGGATGCAAGATTATGCTCTACTGCCTACATCCTGCTTGTGAAAATCCCCAAAATCCTGATGGGATAAATTTCTGTCAGACTTGTGGAGCAAGGTTGGTGCTGCGAGGTCGCTACCGCGTTATCGAGCCCTTGAGTAGAGGGGGATTTGGTCAAACCTATTTGGCAGAAGACATAGACAAGCTGAATGAGCAATGCGTTATTAAGCAGTTAGTACCGCAATTTTGCGGCAGTGAGGCAGTTAGAACGGCAACTGCGTTGTTTGAGCAAGAGGCAAAGCGTCTGCAACAACTAGGGAAACATCCTCAAATACCAGCGCTCCATGCCTACTTCAAGGAAGGGGACTACTTGTATTTGGTGCAGGAATTTATTCCAGGGAAAAACCTGTTGCAGGAGTTGGAAGAGCAAGGTTCCTGGTCTGAGCAACAGATTTGGGATATGTTGAGGGATATATTGCCCGTTCTGGAGTTTGTCCATGAGCAACAGGTGCTTCATCGGGACATTAAGCCAGCGAATCTAATTCGCCATCAAAGCGATCGCAAGGTGGTACTGATTGATTTCGGTTGTGCCAAACAAGTAACGACAACATTAATAGCTCAAACAGGGACAACCCTTGGCAGCTTTGGCTATTCTCCATACGAACAAATAGACAAGGGCAACGCTTTTCCATCCAGCGATCTTTACAGTTTGGGAGCAACTTGCTTTCATCTGCTTACCAATATGCACCCCAAGGACTTATGGAATCAAGACGGATATAGCTGGCTTACTAGGTGGCAGCAGCATTTGAATCAACCCTTGAGTAAAGAATTGGAGTGCATCCTCTCTCGGCTGCTGCAAAAAGAACCCTTACAGCGTTATCAGTCAGTAGCGGAACTTTTAAAAGACATAAATCACCTGCCATCGCCAACGTCACCGCCAACGCCACAGCCACAGCCACAGCCACAGCCGCAGCCACAGCCACAGCCACAGCCGCAGCCGCAGCCACAGCTTCCTGAATTAATTAAAAAATTATTGCCTTACAAATTTTTTGTTCCCCTAGCAATTATAATTGCGCTTTTAGGATGTGTTGTAGGGACATGGAACTTGGTTCAGATTAATATGCATCAACCTATATCTTCTCCTCCTCCAACGCAGCCACCAGTCCCACAACCACAAGCTCTTAATTATGGGGATCAGCCGTTGATTACTGAGGCAGTAAATCCTGACAGTGATAAGGGCATTGAAGCTTTCAAAGCTGGCGAATATAAACGAGCAAGTTATTTTTTTGACCAAGCATGGCAACGTAACAAGAAGCTTCCAGAAAATTTAATCTACAAAAACAATGCGCTAGCCCGCCAAAAAAACTTTTTTTATACCCTGGCAGTAGTTGTGCCAACAACTAACTCAGGAGGAAAAGGTGATTTAGATAAGCTTGCTCAGGAAATATTGCGAGGTGTGGCAGATGCACAAAACCAATTTAACCAGGCTGGAGGATTAAATAATCACCTACTGCAAATTGCGATCGCCAAAGATAGCTTTAACCCAAAAGAAGCTTCCAGTTTAGCTACACAACTGGTGAATACCCACGAGCCACTTATTTTGGGAGTGATCGGACACCTGGGCTTAAATGCCACTAAAGGAGCGCTAGACGAATATAAAAAAGCTGGGTTGGCTCTGACTTCTCCAACTAGCACCAGTTCATCATTAAATAACGATGTTTTCTTTAAAGCAGTATTTTTTTCTAACTTAGAACTGATGAAAAAACTAGCTGAACACGCTAAAAAACCTTTACATTACGACAAAGTTGCCATTTTTTATTCCCACGAAGATCCTAACAGCGTGGAAAACCGGGATATTTTTCAGCAGTACTTTACAGGAACGACTAAAATCATTGATATGAGCGATCGGGAATTCGAGCCAGATATAGCAATCGCTAGCGCAGTCCAGGAAAAAATAAGTGCAGCGGTTTTGTTGACAGGTGGAAAATATTATTTTAAAAACCCGATCGCAGTGGCTCGCGCCAACTCTAAATTGCCTAATGATAAGAGGCTGAAATTGCTGGCTAGCACTGATTTTTATAGTTCCGGCGTTTTAGATGAAGGTAGAGAAGCCTTGGATGGCTTGACTATAGCAGTACCTTGGTTTCTAGAAACATACCAATCAACTAAATTTGCCACAAGATCCATAGACTTGTGGAAAGGAACTATTAACTATCGCACGGCTTTCAGTTTTGATGCTACTCAAGCATTTATCCGAGCTTTGTCAGCCAACCCAAACCCAACGCGGGAAACGGTTCTGCAAAGCCTAAAAAATATTAATATTCCAGCAGACGAAACTTCTGGGGACTCCCTCCACTTTTCTACTAGAGGTGAGCGTGCAGGAATAGGAGAACGAGAACCCATCCTGGTTCAAGCAGTTAAAACTGATTCCGGTTATCAGTTTAAAAGAATAAGTAACTGAATTATTTGAGGAGACAATTAAACCTATGACAGTAGCAGAATTATTTCCTACTTTGAGACGCTTAACCCGTGTAGACAAGCTGAGAGTCATGCAGTTCCTGGTTACAGAACTAGCTAGAGAAGAGGAACCTACTTTAGAATCAGGAGCTACCTACTCGATTTGGTCGCCCCTCAACTCTCATGAAGCGGCTCACACACTTGCTCAACTGTTGGAATCGGAGCAACCGAAGCCCAATGCGTAATGCTCTGTTTGTCTTTGCGAGTTTCTTCTCGTTCCCAGGCTCTGCCTGGGAACGAAGCCTAGATGGCAGACCTCAAGGGAGAGGGGCAACCACGGGGGGATTGCCCCTACAGCACCGGGGCGGGCCTGAGAAAAGGAAATTGTCGGCAGAGCCGACTGGCGGTGGCGTTCCCGATGGTTGGAGGCAGAGCCTCCAAACAGCATTCCCAGGCAGAGCCTGGGAACGAGAAAACACGAGAAACGAGAAATAATACCTTGACAGGGCTAGCATATATAGGGGCTTGAGCAGGGGGATTGCCCCTACGAACCCCTATATGTAGAGGCAGTGCTACAGTACTGAGTTTACTTAGCCGCTAAACGTTGCCGCTCCTGCTTGACTACTGCTGTCTGCCCTACTTGCTCTAAAAGGGATAGCCGTTCTTCAGCGATCGACTTATCGTTGGGAGCTTGGTTATAAGCCTGAGAAATTGAGGCGAGCGCGTCATAGAATAAGCCCGCTTTAGCATAAACCTGAGCCCGCTGACGGGTTGAAGTTGCTGTTGCCAGTTGTTTGTCTAGATCGGGTGTAGTAGCTACACGTTCCACCCATCCCTGAACAAAAACATCATCAGAGCGGCGCTTGTCGTTGCGAACCAGACTCACTGACCAGCGGTATTTTTGCCCTACAGCCAGATCTGGTAGGTTTTTGGGCATTTCTACCTGGATTATTCCCGCCTTTGAAGTCGCGATCCGTTGCACAAAGATCGGCTCGGTTTGCCCTGGTTTCACTAAGGTAAACTCTACAGGTACCTTGGCTTCTGAGGACAGATCCCAGTAAAATGTAGGATGACCTGAGGTGGTTCGCCCTGTGTGATCCGTCGGAATCAGTAAAGTAAGAGTTAAAGGTACTTCCAGATTGCCTCCCCGAGAACCAGTGGCTTGAGTGCTTTCAGGTTCACCGCGCCCAGGTGGAGTATACTCAGTAGATCCGCGTGACCCTGTTGCTTGAGTACTTGTGGGAGCCCCACGATAGGGCGCAAAGTAGTCATCTGCTCCCCGTGACCCTGTTGCTTGAGTACTTGTGGGAGCCCCACGATAGGGCGCAAAGTAGTCATCTGCTCCCCGTGCCCCAGTTGCTTCAGTACGTTGAGGAGAGCCTCTGTAGGGCGGATTATAGTTCAGGACTGGGGCAGTAGAGTCAGCCACAGCTCTCGAGCCAAACTCAAAAGATAAATATCTGGCTCCAGAATCTAGGGAAATATTTAAGCCGCTTAGATGCATTACTAAGGCTGTTGTTGCCCCATACGTCACAGTCCGTAAGCCTAAGTTTACTCTGCCGCTCATTTTGTTTGTCTTATTCATCATAAAAGCCTCACGGGAGCGTGGAAACCACCATCTTTTAAGTGGTGGAGGAAACGCGACACGCTAAATAAATTTAGCGTCCCCCTTTCGGGGTAGATAGAAAGAGGTGCAGTTTCTACCCATTCCTGTTTGTTAGCCGGAAACGCCTATCCTGCACGATGTAAAGTTAGCCGCGCTAATGTTATCGGTCGGTACTATCCAAGCAGCACTGTCTTACCCCTCGTAGAACTGTTTAACTACTCGATTCTAGAGCTAGAAGCACAGCCCAGCACTCCCAGGTAGGTCTTGAACTCTTGCCGATAACGTAGTTTCCCCATTACTGGGCTATAGCTGGTCAGCTACCTAAAGTTAGAGGCATGACGCCCCGTCCCTTTAGAGCGGGGTGCTGACGGATTCTACCTTACCAAAAAAATGATGTTTTTTTTCTTTAATTATTGAGCCTTTAGCTAAGATTGTAGATCGCTGTTGAAAATTTACCGTGATATGGTAGACATTTTACTGTGATATAAATCACTGCCGCTCTTTCCTTTCTGGTTTACGGTTCAACCAGCCTGATTTTTTGTAGAAGCACCTCTGTCCAGGTCAAGCCCGCAGCACCAATAGACAGAACCCTTTGGGTTAAAAAATTCCAGATTATCTGACTCTGACAACCAAGTTGCAGTTTTCCGAGGCAGAGTAACCATAGCCTGATAACTTTATACTTACAATTATACATATTACAAGTTCGGTTTGTCAAGAATTTTAAAATATTTTCATAATTTTTTTTTACTCCGTAATTACTTGGTAGATTTTTTCGGGATTCTGACGACCCTTGAGGAGAACACTACCAATAAATTTTGTCGAAAACTTGTTCTGACTGTAAATATACGTGTTTTCACTGATCAAAATTCTGCACAAACCACCATCAAATGACTTGTCGTAGCTCTCCAATCGGGATGCCACATTCACGCTATCTCCAATAGTGGTATAGTCCAACCTTTGAGAACTACCTATACTGCCAATCAAAACTTTCCCAGTGGAAATACCGATCCTCATGGCGGCTACTGGGCGATCTTGAGCCTGCCATTTCTCATTAAGTGCTTTCAGGGTATTTGCCATTGCCACGGCACACTGAACAGCCTGTTGAGCATCTCGGGCGATTTCTTCTTCAGTGGTGCGAGGAATGGGAACGCCAAACACCGCCATAATCGAATCGCCAATAAATTTATCGACTACGCCTCCATACTCCAGAACCAGTTTTGTCATTGCCTCCATATATTCATTAAGCCAAGTCATCAGCATTTCCGGCTCGTTGAGTTCTGTGATTGTGCTGAAATCTTTTATATCTGTAAATAGTACCGTTGCCGTCAGTTTTCGACCCAATAGCCGTCCTTCTTGGAGTAATTCGTGGCGATCGCGCCAGATAGCTTCGGCAATTTGGGGCGTAACGTGGCGTCCAAACAGATTCATCACCGTTTGGCGATCCTCCCGCTCTAAAGAGCCAATATAACCAGTAATCGCGATCGCCGACCCCGCTAAAGCTAATCCGGAAGGCAGTACAGGTACCCACCAGCCTTTGAGGAAAAGCAGGTACGAGCCACCGACAAGAATCACCCCGGCAAACAAAACGCTAATGGTGGTATTCCGGGGCGATCGCAACTTCCAACTCACAAGCGCACCAATACAGGACCAACCAAAAATCCATAGCTCCTCAATATGATTGGGCCAAGGTTTGATCGAGGGTCGATCGTCTAACGCCGAACTGAGAATCTGACTGATTAAATTCGCTTGGATTTCTACACCTGGGGTTTTTTCAGGAGCCTTGACTAAACTATTACTGTAGGGGGTGTAGAAGAAATCATTGAGACTGCTTGCCACCGGACCAACTAAAACAATCCGATCGCGCACCAAGTCTGGTGATACCCTGTTTTCCAGAATATCAGTTAGTGGTATAGTAGTAAAACTGTGGGCAGGTCCACGATAATTCAGCATTAACTGGTAACCACCAGCATCCGCTTTGATATAGGCTCCATCATTTTCTTCAAACGGAACAAATACCGCTTTACCTAATCGCAGATTGCCATTGCCGCTGTCACGAGGCTTAATGCCTTGAGCTTCTAAGTAAATAAAAGCTAGCTGTAGTCCTAGGCTGGGTTCAGTTTCGCCATCTTTGGTTGTCAAAAACAACAAGCCTCGACGCAGTTTGCCATCCCCATCTACCACCACATCATTAACCCCAACTTGGTTGTGCTTTTTCAGTTCTGCTGGTGGAGCGATCGCATTGCTATTTTTATCCTCAACTTTCTTCTCAATCCCAATTAAATTTGGGGTAGACTCAAACACCTTAACTAAGTCCTCATGTCCAGGCTGTATTGGCAAATCCCGATACAAGTCTAAACCTATAGCTCTGGGCTTTAGTGCTTTGATATTCTCCAGTGCCTTAGCAATGGAAGCATCAGGAACAGGTATCTGCCCGACTTTTTTGAGATCGGATTCATTAATTCCCACAATCACAATGCGCTCATCAGTAGGCTCTACGGGACGTAACTGGAAAAATTGATCTAGAGCAGCCCATTCCAACGGCTGCAACCATCCCATTGCGCGAATTCCCAACAATAATCCAGCAACCGTTGGAGCTGCAATTAATACTCCACGCCATTCCCAAATTTGTTGTTTTAGCTTTTTCCACTTCATAGTTCAATTCCTAAAGCCCTCTGGTAAAACCTATATAGCGTTGACATCTCCATTGCGATTGCTTATAGCTCGACAAGATGGGCAACTATGTTCTGGTGAGATAGTTTTTGATGCGCCAACCTGTTCCCCTGCTATATGAACGATCGTTATGCACCCAAAATTTATATCAGGGGGGTGAGAAAATTCACCGGCGCAGAAATCCGTAATTTTACGTAGGTTACCTCAGTCTAAAATAGTACCCACAAATAGATTCTTGCATTATAACATTAGCCCTGGGATTTGTAGGATTTGTAGGTTGGGTTGAGCGTAAGCGAAACCCAACGGCTCTCCCGGTTGTGTGGTGATAAGTTAAGCTTATACAAGTTCTAATGCTGGATACGAGCTACCGACCATTTGCACACCTTACGAATTCATGGGAGAGTAAAAATGTGGAAGGATGAAGTTCTTGAAGAAATTTACAGGATTCGGGAAGAACACGCCAAAGCTTTTAACTATGATTTACAAGCGATTTGTGATGATTTACGGAAGAAGCAGGCTGCTAGCGGAAGACAAGTTCGATCGACACAGTACAGGACTAAGGAAAATTCCGCAAATATTCACAAATAAGTTTAACTCGCATAGTAGTAGGATGTGGTCTGCGCCTGTCAAGGTATTATTCTCGTTTCTCGTTCCCAGGCTCTGCCTAGGAACGAGAAACCGAGAAAAAGTCCTCTATTACATCCAGTTGCCAATCAGGATAAAAGGTGACCAAACCGCAGGGTGGTTATAGTTTTTATCGGCAATTAATTTCAGTTGCGCTTTTCTTAACGCCTCTGCCCTGCTAACATTAGGTTGACGGAGTTGAGTGTAAAAATCTTCAACCAGTTGCACTGTGGATTCATCGTTGATGAACCATAACGTTGCTAGGGCACTTTTAACTCCGGCACGAACCGCTACTCCAGCCATCCCTAAGGCTGAACGATTGTCTCCTGCGGCAGTTTGACAGGCACTCAGCGTTAACAATTCCACAGGGTGTTTGCTGCTCTGGGTTCGCAAAAGATTGTCAATCTCTTCAATGCTAATCAACCCGTCATAACCTACTAAAAAGGTATTTTCGTTGTTGACACCAAATTTGCCGTGAGTAGCTAGGTGAATAACTGAATATGTGTTTTTTTGGAGGTGATCCTGGAAATTTGCTAGGGTGAAATTTTGGTCTAATAGCTCAGTGCCTCCCAGAATTTTTTTCACACCTGCAGCTTCAGCCTTGACATTTGGCAGGGCATCAAATGGCGGACGTGCAACTGTTAAGCCGGCAATCAAAGCATTCAGATTGCCACGCTCTAAAGGCTTGGGAATGGTTAGGCTAAGACTAGGTGTTGTGGCAATAGCATACTTTTGAATGAGATATTCTTTCCCATCGTGGAGCGCTGACATTGGTACATTACGCAATACTCCATCTTGGATAAAGATCAAGGTACTAGGCTTGGCGGCTGCTAAGTCTGCCTCCATTGGGCGAATCAACAAATCATAGATTTTCTTCGCTGGCAATAGATACTGATCCGTAGAGCGTTTTTCTAGCAAAGCGCGTAATTTATCGATCTCTGTCTGCATCTGAGAAGCACCCATAGACACTGGATAACCAATCAGCGAACCATTCGCTAATTCTAGTATCATTTGGCTGCGATCTTCTAGAATAACTGAGTAAATTACTACTGAGTTGGGGTCTGTTAGTTTCAGATGGGCAGTTGTCTTGGTATTGTCTGGTTTAACTTTTCCAGAAAATGCTTTATCTTGGGCGATTTGAAGAATATTTGAGGTATTGCCGCTGCCTAGGGCGACTCGCTCTTTTGTGGCATTGTCTAGCGCTACTTGCACGCATTCGTCGCCAAAGTAGTTTTGTAGTTCAGCCAGTTTTAGCAGTTCTAAAACATCCAGGGCTTTACTCAACTCTTGAGTATTTTTAGCAGGTTCGGCTTTGATACTGGCAGAGTTTATAGCTTGGGAATCCTCCAGGAATAGCCCTATCAGTTGTCGGTAAACAGGTTCTACAGAGTCGCGGAAGTTAAATTGCAGATCTTTGTTGGCGGCAACAATATCGCTGCGAATGCTCTGGAGAGTGGCAATCGATCGCTGGTAAGAATCGATCGCTTTTTCTCGTTCACCCATTGCTTTAAAAATTCGTGCTGCCTGCCACTGCCAGCGATACAGACTATCAGCCGCGTTAATTTCTTGAGCAGCAAATTCAGCTTGGCGAGTCAGTTCCATTGCTTTGTCATATTGTTTATCTGACTCGTATACCTGCCCCAAGGTACCAAGAGCAAAGGATTCCCCACGGCGCGAACCAATATTTCTCGCAACCTGCAGCCCTTGTTCCAATAGCTGTGTTGATTTTGACCGATCGGTTTTTACCCCTGGTTCTTTTGATGGAATAGGGCTGACGGCTAGGTTAATCAACGCATAAGCTTTTTCTTGTGAATCCGGTTGAGTTTTTAGCAGTTCTAGAGCTTGTGCGCGATTAGCGGCAATTAAATCTGGTGCTGATGGAATAGAGTTACTGGGCGTTTTAGCTAGCATCAGATTGAAATTTAGCAAGGCTCTAACTTGTGCCATGCCACCTAAGTCTTTGCTTTCTTCTACACTTTGCTTAAAAGCATCTATGGCAGCGATGGTATCTTCTTTTGCCATTTTAGTCAAAGTGGTTTCGGCAAGATTGTCTCCTTCTAAATTGGCGGTATTTGCCTGATAACGCTCTTGCTGGGCGGCACTGGCATAGATATTGCCCAGATTATTTAGGGTGGTAGTAATATAGCCAGGATTTTTTAGTTCTCGGGCGATTTTCAACGCTGTCTGGGAAATGTTTATTGCCTGCTCATAATCTCCTAATGCCCGGTAAGCGTTGCCTAATGCTCCTTGAGCTGCTGCCTCGATGTTTTTATCCTGGCTTTTATGGCTGATTTCTACGGCAGACTGCAAAAGTTTAATGGCTGTTTGATTTTGCCCCAAGTCGCTGTAAGCCTGTGCCTGCTCTGTGAGGACTTTAGCTAGCAGGTTGCGACTGTTATCATCATTTCTGGATTGATAAATCTGAATCGCTTGCTGCCATTGATCGATCGCCTTATCTAGTTTACCCAATTCACGGTTTACTGTCGCCAGGTTACTAAGTACCACCGCTCTATCCTGGGGTGCTGAGGTTTGTTCCAAGGCTTGCTGGAGCCGGGCGAGTGCCTCAGGCAATTTACCAGCTTGATATAGCTCCATCCCTTGCTGCACTAACTGGTTAGACGCCACTGGCTGAGCTACCACCAGGCTATTTGGCTGCCAACTTGGTAAAGTATTAATTGCTACACACAGAACCAAACCTGCTATAAATAAAACAATCCAGCGGTATAAACGTGTAAAAACCCGAGTCATGGTATGTGTTTATCCTGTTCCAAAGGTTAAGACGGTCTTGGAGTAAGTTTGCCCTATCCTGGGATAGAGCTATACAAATCGGTTTTCATACACCCTGTCTTAGGTTTGCCGAGCTTCAGGGGGCATCCCCACCCACG
>CASBRB010000253.1 GCA_949127975.1 Oscillatoriales cyanobacterium PMM_0019
GTTGGGGACAAGTCACCATCAGCCACCTTCCGAATCACCCTTGACGTTTCGACAGTAGGCTGAACTAAATCTGTAATTAGGGTATTGACAGAACCAACAATAGCAATCCAGCAGCCTCCGGCATTCCCCAGAGAAGCGCGGTGATTTATCTGTCCATCCTTACCAACCACCATGCTAACCCGCTCTAATTCCAGAGCCAGCCTCTCATTCATCTCAATAATATCGTTGAGGGTATCAGCGATTTTTCCAGCCACACCCGTCTGCTCCACGGGCATACGAACGGAAAAGTTACCCTTCTTAACAGCCGCCAGAGTTCTCAGTAGCTGTTTCTGATCCAGGTGGTCTGAATCTTTAGTTAACCGTTCAGTGGGCATGGCATTATTTTATGAAGCTCTCGAATGTACGATCGCACGTTTAATGATGTCTGATGTTGATCGATACTTTGAAAGCCTGTTATACAAGGATAACGTCAGTCGCAATCCTATCCTTTTATCACAGTAAGGCAATTCACAAGGTTTATCTAAATCAATTTCTCCTCTTTCGATCGCATCCAAGAAACTGGTAATTGCTTCTCTAATCCAGTCTGGACTTTGTGCCATAGAGGAAGGAATCCTTAATACTAGTTGCTTCTTGAAAATTCCAGAATGCTGGTTTATTCCTGTGGGATTTCCTTTGTGCCCTTTTGGTGCGCCTGCCTTCCCGTTAGCCATATTTATTCGCTCCTATGGTATCGCTACAATCTTAAACTATTTTGTCAAACTTGGCAAATGTATGTCTTTAGACTGATTTGCCAAGTTTGACATTAAGTCATAATATAAATATAGAGCAGTGAAAGCTTTCCACCGCATCGCTGCTCTAGTCAGAACCAATCAAAGCTCTAAGGTAATTGTAATGAAATTTATCAATTTGCACAATCGGATCAAGAAACTTGAATCAGCACGGAATCCTCATAATTGGGTAAAGCCCTATCTGGTTTATGTTCAGTTTCTTTCAAAAGTCCAAGCGGAAGTTTTTGCAAAAAACTTGCTAGCTAACTTCTACTGCTCTAGTGTGGTAGTCCGACCAGCTAAAAGGTTCACTTCTGGCTATGAGTTAAAAATTAACGGCTTATTAGCTAGCAAGTTAAATGAACTTGTTTCAGACTTTGAAGCAATTGATCGTTATAACTCAATGACTTCTGAGAATGATTACTTTGACTTGGATTTACGTTATGAACAAGAATTTCAACTGGCTTATGATCGCGCTCAATTAGAGCAAGACATAAAACTCTATTTCTAAAAAAGTAAGGGGGGTGAAATTCCCCCTTACTAAAAATTCCCATGTTGTTTACTTTGGTTTTCTGTTATGGAATTGATTGACAAGATAAATACGGAACAGCTTATCGCTTGGTCAAGAAGAGTGAATTTTGATCTTGAATTGTGGAATGGCAAACCTACCAAGCGTTTTGAGAAATGGTTTGGGATTGGGGTACAGTTGATTAATTATGGAAAGTCGTGGAACGTTTATCAGGCAGAATCAATTGAATCGACCCTAATCCTAAAAGACTTACGCGATCGCTATTATCCAGAAGCCAATAGCATACTGATATATAAGTATACTATTGGCGCTGGGATAAGTGTTCATCAAGACAAAGCAGTTTTCAGTGAAAAAGTAGTAATGATAAATCTAGTAGATGGTGATTTAGATTTGTTTGGAGAAAAGCCATCTATTAAGTTTAAGTATGGCGGTAAAGATTTCTTTATATTGGATGGAGAAATCTTTCGATTCAATTCAAGAATCCCTCACGGGGTACCATCTGTCGCTATTCCAAGATACTCAATTAGTTTGAGAATTGTTTCCAGCTAATTTTTGCCTTGTAGGTACATTTACCCTCTCTAACTTGGAGAGGGTGATAGATACGATCGTCTCCTAAGTTAATCAGCCCAGCTACTCCCCCGATGAGTTGGATATTCTGGCAAATTACCTATGTACTTTCCGTAAGCACGAATCCAGTCTGTAGCGATCGCCCGTTGTGCAGTTTGAAGATCGAGTGAGCGATCGCATACCTTCCGTAGCAGTACCAGTTCTAAAGCGTCTTTTTCTTTGAACCCCGCAGAGTATCCACCAAGGTTCACATCTGCTGGTTGTGCCCACAAGTTAGCCAGGGTATCAGCTCCACCCAAGCTTAGGTTAACCAAATGATCTACTTCCATCTCGCCCCGCTGATGTGATTGTACTCCGTACTCTTCATATACTTGATGTTTCATCTCTCCGGTGGTGTGGCGTACAGTTTTACTGTAGCCATGAATACAGATTTGATCTAAACCTACTGGTAATACTTCACCAGGACTTAACTTTGCGTCTGATAAATATGGATAACCTAATCTATCTTTGGTAATAACAGGGTGAAAAATTCCTTGCGTATCAAAGTTTCCATCAATAGCTGTAGTAGGGATAGTAGCTGTTTGCCTAGTTTGAATGGCAATTGTAGTTGGTTGCCTGCCATGAACGAGCAAACCAGCACCGAGAGACAACAAAGCGATCGCACATCCTATAAGTCTGTTTACCATACCCATTCCGGCGAGATACGACTTGACGACGCCACGTCCTGTATAGTCGAGTAACCACAGTCGCAATCCGAATCAAATGGCATATTCATCCTTCTTGACGTAATTAGGTGACATGTGTTTACAATTGTGTATCCCAAATCTTACCTGGTTATATGTTAAACAAGAATTTATGTCGCGTGGTTGGTGGGCTTACAGCTCTGGGCATAGTCGGGACAACACTCCCTGCTTTTGCAGCGGATGTTACCTGGAGCGGTGGCAAACTCTGGAAGGACGCAAATAACAACGTCTTCTATAGCCCAGGCGTAGCAGCCGCAGGAACTCATATAAAGACAACAATGACCGGAGCGAATGTCTCTAAGACTCGTAGTACAAATGCTTGTGGGGTTTTTAGTTTCAAGTTTCCTGCTTTGGCCACTGGCACTACTGCACCGACTTCATTAAATATTGATGGGACTGCGACCTCTTTGACTACGGCTGCTACGGAGACAGCACATGACTGGATTTGCAACGCCTCTACTGGAGCATTGACTGCTGGACCTAGTGCTTCTGCTGTTCCTTCCTCTTCCAATGCAATTGTGTTAGTTGGGTCTACTTATTATTTCTTCAAAACCCCACTGACTAGCTATGTTGTTGGTTTCTCTAGCTCGATCATCAAATCATCGAAAGTTAATAAATGTGGATTCTTTAAGATGACTCAAAATGCTTCAGAGAATATTTCATCAACCTCTACTATATTCCCTGAAGGTGCTAGTGCGGCTGTTGCTCTCAGTGCCGTTCCTTTGGCTTCAGGGGATGTAAAATGTAGCAAACTTGGAGTCGTCACTTTGCCTTCAGCCTGGACATCCTAGGTTAGATTCCTGGAGATTAGAGCAACTATTCGAGATCTAGTTGCTCTAACATACAAAATAATAAAAATATGCGAACAGTAATAA
>CASBRB010000254.1 GCA_949127975.1 Oscillatoriales cyanobacterium PMM_0019
ACACGAGAAGCGCCACTTTTAGGTGAAGTGTAATAGCCACACTGTTTTGCTGTCTCGCGCCTGGGCAGGTGGGAGAGTTCTTTTACTTTTTGAAGTAGTTGCCTCCCTGTAAGTGCAGTAGGTGCTGTTTGTCTCATCCTCTCAGTAATATCCTTTAGATCTCTCAAATGGTGAACAAAATGTAGTGCCAAAACTTGGCACTATAAACAATATATCCTTAAATGAATATTTTAGAACAAAAATTTTTCTGTAGCCAAACAGGGTGAGGGAATATGCTAAAGCAAAAAGGTCAGTTTTGCCACAGGGAATAAGGCACGTCAGAGTGGCAAGGGCTTAAGTCTATCCCAAGGTAAGTATAAAAACTCAGTCGAACAACCTGCTCCAGTTACTCCTTTCAGGGCTATACTAGCTAGTGGGGAGTAAATATTATATATAACCCGTTGTCAAATGCAAGTACTGTTTAAAATAATCCGGCAAACAAAAAATTCTGGGGCTCGAATTCAGATTTACACCTTGGACGTTGAGCCTGGGAACACGATTCTGGATTGCCTGAATCGGATTAAGTGGGAGCAAGATGGCAGTCTGGCTTTTCGTAAAAATTGTCGCAATACAATTTGTGGCAGTTGCGCCATGCGGATTAATGGCAACTCGGCTCTGGCTTGTAAGGAAAATGTCGGCAGTACATTGCGAGTAACACCACCATCTGACTCTGGCGTACCAGAAATTACTGTGGCACCGATGGGTAATATGCCAGTGATTAAAGATTTGGTGGTAGATATGGAAAGCTTCTGGGATAACCTGGAAGCAGTAGAACCTTATGTTAGCACCAATGCGCGACAAGTTCCAGAACGGGAATTTTTACAAACACCTTCAGAGCGCGAGCAACTAGACCAAACTGGCAACTGTATCCTCTGTGGAGCCTGTTATTCTGAGTGTAATGCCCGCGAGGTGAATCCCGACTTTGTTGGTCCCCATGCTCTAGCTAAGGCTTATCGAATGGTAGCAGACTCGCGCGATCGACAAACTGAAGAACGTCTGGAAAAATATAATCAAGGCACTGAAGGAGTGTGGGGCTGCACTCGCTGTTATTACTGTAACACGGTTTGTCCGATGGGTGTTGCCCCGATGGATCAGATCGGTAAAATTAAACAGGAAATTCTCGATCGCAAAGATGCCCAAGCCAGTCGCTCTATCCGCCACCGTAAAGTATTAATTGATTTGGTGAAAGAAGGGGGCTGGATTGACGAACGTCGGTTTGGGCTTCAAGTGGTGGGAAATTCTTTTCGAGACATCAAGGGGTTAATTAGCCTAGGACCTCTAGGTTTAAGGATGCTAGCTCGAGGCAAGTTTCCCTTTACTTTCGAGCCATCCGAAGGAGCTTCAACAGTGCGTGCGCTAATTGAATCAGTTCAAAGCCTTGAATCTGAACAACCTCATATCTAACTTAGAAAATTATGAATTCTGAAACTAATCCCCCTGCACCACAACCACCATCACCAACTCCAGAAACTTTCAACCAACCGGAGCCAGCCTTTGGCTGGACGCCCTATGCAGAACAAATCAACGGGCGCTTTGCGATGGTAGGTTTTTTAGGTTTATTGGCGCTAGAATTTTTTACTGGTCAAGACTTTATTACCTGGCTAGGTTTCCGCTAAGTTCGTAGGGGCAATCCCCCTGTGGTTGCCCGGCACCCCCTACCCCCGTGGTTGCCCGGCGCGTCCTGCCACGCCCTAGGTTTTACCAAAATCTCTAGTCCCGATCGAGTTATCTCAATGTCAAATGGATAAACTAACGCACTATCGCAATTTAATTAAAAAAATTATGACGGAGTATGAACAATTAGCATCACAAACTCCTAATCCTTCTGGGGTTGATAGTATATTAGCTTTTGATGAACAAAGGGCTCAATATCTTTGGTTTCAAACAGGTTGGCATGATGATAGAAAAGTTAGAGGAATTACGATTTATATTCGCATAAAAAATGAGAAAATTTATATTGAGGAAGATTGGACTGAGGAAGGAATTGCTAATGAATTATTAAGGGAAGGTATTCCGAAAGAAGATATTGTTTTAGCTTTTCACGACCCAGAAACTCGTAAATTAACTGAGTTTGCAGTGGCATAACAACATCATCAAAGTTTCTTCTTCCCCTTGAGGTAGGTTTTTGAGTAACAGGACTTACGCAGACTGGGCATATATAGGGGCAACCACAGGGGGATTGCCCCTACGAACCGCTATATGTAGTAGGCAGTGCTTAAGTCCTGAGTAATTCGCAATGAAAGTTCAGACCCTTAACGAAGTTGAATTTAATCAAATTGATGCTTCTCGGCAAGTGATAGCCACCGAGTATCCGCGCCAATTTGCCATGTTTGATATTGGCAAAAATTTGGGAGTTTACGGCATTAGTTGGAACAGCGATTTAATTGAACCGATGGTGAAAGTTTCACCAGACGGACAAACGATTTGGGTGGGAGTTGAGCAAAAGATGGCAGCAATTTGTGGGGAAACGGGTAATATTTTGCTAGCTTTGCCGCTAACTTCCTATTTGGTACAAATGCTAACTTTGTCCAAAGTTACTGCTGCCATTACTGAAGAGGAATTTTTACTTTTCAACCGCCGAGGCTCTATCCGCTCTAATAAGGCGCTACCTGATACAGCGATTGGGATGTCACTGGTTCAAGGCGATTTAGTGATAAAATTGCTATCAGGCGAGTGTTTGACCATCAACCCTGAAACTGGCAGTTGTAGGGGCAACCCACTTGGGGATTGCCCCTACGAACCGCTATATGTAGAGCAAGCTCTTCGATGACATCAATGTGTTATTCCTCGATCGACAACGGCGATATGCCACTGCCCTAGCTGACTGGTTTCAAAGGCTACATAACGCCCATCCCCAGTGATAGTGGGATGACGCACTGAGCCTTTGGTTTCACCAGTGAGTAGTTGGGATCTTTGGGAAAGTCGATCGTACACTAAAATATCTGTTTTGCTGCGCTCTGTGGAAACATAAGCAATAAATCGACCATCGGCGCTGAGAGCAGGTTGCTCCTGGCTGGAGTCGCGGCGATTAAGATTTGGTAAATCAACCAGTCGCCGTTGCTGCAAGTCGTAGAGAAAGATATTGCGTCTATAATTGCGATCGGAGGCAAAGGCGAGATAACGTCCATCACTGCTATAGGCTGGGTACTCATCCGGCATCCGACTGTTAATCCCACCAGTAAGAATTTGGGGCTGGTGGAATAGCCCAGTATCAAGGCAGCCTCCTAAACCTAGGGTCAGCAGTAAGGTACCCCAGAGCCAGTACGATTTTATCAAGGCGTTGAAACAATCATCGGTTGTCCAGTGCGATCGCAGACTACTATATTCCAACGACCATTAGCACTAGACTCATAAGCAATTGTACTGCCATCGGCACTAATTGTTGGGTTTCGCACGTCTGCTAGCAAATTTTCTGTGAGATTTCTTAACTGGCGGGTTTCTCGATCGTAGAGGTAGATTCCAGAATGTCCTTGGCGGTTGGCAGCAAATACAATATAACGACCATCTTCAGAAACACCAGGGTGAGAGGCTAAGGTATCCAGGGAATTTAGTCCCGGTAAATCAACCAACCACTGAGATACAGTATCAAAAAGATAAACATCTTGACTGCCATGCCTGTCAGAGATAAAGACAATGTAACGATCGACAATCTGAGGGTTCAACTCGGCAGCAGGGCTATTTAAGCTCCGCCCTCCGGCATCGAACGGAAAGCTGAGCATACGGTAGGAGGCGCTACAACTGCTTAACAAACCCACAAGGGCTAGAACTGTTATATTTATAAAACTTTTGACCATTACCGCGAGGTGCTGCCATCAGGCTTATCTAACTCAATATTAAGTCCTCGGTCTAGCACTTCAATATCCCACTGTCCGCGACTGCCGCTTTCAAAGGCGATGTAACGACCATCAGGGCTGATACTCGGATGGCGTACCCAGCCGCGATACCCAGCAGTGATTACTTGCGACGTTCTGATACTGCGATCGTAAAGTTCTACTTCCGGACGTCCTTGCTGGCTTGACATATAGACAATGTATCTACCGTTGCGGCTGAGACTCGGATTTTCGGCGATCGCATCTGGTCGATTTAATCCTGGTAAATCTACAAAATGCCGTTGCTGCAAGTCATACAGCATAACTTGGCGCTTTCCGTCGCGGTTAGAAACAAAAGCCAGGAATCGACCATTACCACTTAATGCTGGTTGTTCGTCAGTATAGCTGCTGTTGAGGGCAACTGGTCCTGTTGGACCGTTGACTTGGCTACAGGCGGCGACTAAACCGACAATACTCAAGCCCATGCCCCAGTTAAGCAACTGCTGGATTGCCGATGCCGTGTACCTTCTCACTTTGAACCAGAAAACTTAATACTCAAAATTACCAGAGTTGTCCCTGTCTTCATCCGGGTAGTCTATTGGTCGGTATTCAACGTAGTCAGTTGGCGTTGCTGCCACATCCGTTGACGACTCAGACATGGGATCGGGGCGAGGACGTTTTCTTTTTTGTTTGGGTGCTGTTTCTGAGTTGCGTTCTTCTGAGCCATAAGAGCTACCCGACGAACTTGGGCGACGTGGTTTTTTCGCCACATCATTAGAGGAATTGCTCCAATCATCATTATTAGAGCGCCTAGGGGTATCCCATTCATCTTCAGCTTGTGTCCCCCAAGCATCGTCTACCTGCTTTGTGGGACGCTCTTCCCGACGAGGACGACTTTTGGATGTGCGGGTTCCCGGACCAAGTCTTTCATTACTACTCCGTCTGGGAGGACGGCTCCTGACGTCTTCCTCATAGTCATTTGTGCGACTACTACGCCTGTCTGCCGTTCCTTTCAACCTGCGGTTTGGTGGTTCCTCCTCGTAAGGTTCGAGTTCTTCCAACTCCGCCGCTTGATATTGATACTCGCGGCTCACTCGGCGATCGTCATCTACAATCGGCGTATTGCGCTTGGCTTGATCGGTGGCAACGCCTCGCATCCGAATGCTTTCATAAGCAAAAAATATGGCAGAACCAGTTAACAGAAACTGACCAAATAGCAGGATTGGATCGAGTCGCCATCCTTGGAAAAGTAGGATGAAGCCACACAACAGGCTAATCGCTGCAAAAAAAATGTCGTGATCTCGTGATAGTTCTGGACGGATCGTTCGCAGGTAGTACAGTCCTGCTCCTGCCACTGCCAGAAAAATGCCCAGTAGACTGGCTGGGTTAAGGCCAAAATTTACCATTACGTGCTCTCCCAAGTCAGATCTATGTTAGCGATTTACCTAGAAAAAAGCTTTTATACTCCAAGCGGTCATAACAAATTAAGATATTCTAAACTAAGATGCTTTGAAGATATGAACAAACCTCTATAGCTTATGCTATTATGTACCAGCTTTTTACCTAGTTACAGTACTAGGGGCTATGGACTGGGGGTGCCGCACACGGTTTGCTCATGGGTTGGTAAGAGCAGAAAATGCGCGGCACAGCCAGTTTGACCGTTTAAGAACGCTGGATTTTATCCTTTTGGCTAATAAAGATCAATGATGCTGCGATTGGAACCACCACAATCACGGCACCCCAGAGCAGGCTATAGAGAAAGTTCGCTAACGAAGGCGTCATAAAATCCCCGATCCTCTTTAAAACGATTTCTTGTTTAGAATTTTAACAATTTACTACACTTCTGAAAAGTCTCTGTGAGCTGGTTTTTTTTCGAGCCTCTTCGACCACAGGCTGCTTAGGCTTAGGTAAAATCTACTAAGATAGAGAAATGTAGCTGCACTCATTCTTGTGTCATGACGGTTAATCCACAGCTTTTGAGCCTGATTCTGGGTGGGTTTCTGGGACTGATGATCTTGTTGTTCATCTTCCGGATTATCCTTACCTGGTACCCCCAGATAGATTTGAATCGGTTTCCCTGGAATACGATCGCGTGGCCGACTGAACCTTTGTTAGTGCCAGTGCGCAAAATTATACCCCCCCTTGGTGGCGTAGATATCACCCCAATCATTGGGGTGGCTATATTCAGCCTGTTGCGGGAGTTGCTTGTAGGTCAACAGGGATTGATTACCCTGATAGCAAAAGCGATCTGAGCAGTACTCTCAAGGCAAGCTTTTGATTACTCGGCTGGGGGTATTGCTCTATAATAGCATAATCCTTGAAGCTCAAGCGAACCTTGAGGTACATGCAGGGCGGGAGTCGGAAATCAGTTTATTTGGGAAAAGGAGGTTAGGGCTTGCCCACCAACGCACAAAAAGATGCTGTAATTTTCGTATGTCAGCTACTTTCTAATCTTTATCAACCTATTTGGGTATTCAGGTATAATCCAGCCAAAAAATATATATTTATTCTTGCTGGAAGAGAGGAAAGCTTAGAAATCAGTATTTTTCAAAATGGAAGATGGGAGTTTAGCGAAGATGATGAAACCTGACTTTAAGCAAATGACCCGTAAGGAATTGAAAAAGTATATTCTGGCACACCCGACTGATGATGAAGCGATCGATGAGTTGGTTACTAACCGCCGAAACCCCAACACCAAACTTTATCCCCCTCCCTACGAAATGCCTTATGAAGAAGTCGAGGCGATTTTCAAAGCTAAGATAAACCAAATAAGTCATGATAAGTAGACAAAGATAGCTCTCTCGTACTTAGTGCGATCTCAAAATCTTATATATTATCGGTCTGCTTACAGGTTAGCGATCGCACTTGCTGGTCATGATGTTCTTGCAAACGGTGTCTAGGGTGACGCGAGTTTTAGCAACTCGTACAACACCAGAGGAATCCGTTTCTATAGGTGTGGGTTCAAGTGCAATTGCTAGAGTCATAGCCTCCATCAAGTTCTTAATTAAATACTAGCAAACGCCTAGCTCCTGTGAAGAACGGGCTGCATAACTTGCTCAACGAAATTGGTGTAAACCTCTCCCTTTAAAAACTCTGGCGTCTCCAGAACTTTTTGATGGAAGCCAATGGTAGTTGGCACACCAGTGATGGCGCACTCCCGCAGAGCCCGTCTCATCCGCTTGATTGCTGCCGATCGATCAACACCCCAAACGATTAATTTGCCAATCAGGGAGTCGTAGTAGGGTGGGATTTCGTAATCGGTATAGACGTGGGAATCCATGCGGACACCAGGACCTCCTGGGGGCAAATAGCCACTGATTCGCCCCGGACTCGGACGGAAGTTGTGTTCGGGGTCTTCGGCATTGATTCGGCATTCAATGGCATGACCTCGAAATTGTACCTGCTTTTGAGTCAATTGAAGTTTTTCCCCTTGGGCGATGCGGATTTGTTCGGCAATCAAGTCTAAACCTGTAATCATCTCTGTAACTGGGTGTTCGACTTGAATCCGAGTGTTCATTTCCATAAAATAGAACTTGCCGTTCTGGTCTAGCAAAAACTCTACTGTACCAGCCCCAGTGTAGTGAATCGATTTAGCAGCCATGACGGCGGCAGCGCCCATTTTTTCCCGCAGGTGTGGACTAAGCACGGGGCTAGGCGCTTCTTCTAGTAGTTTTTGATGTCGTCGCTGAATCGAGCAGTCTCGCTCACCTAGGTGGATGACGTTACCGTAGTTGTCAGCTAGGATTTGAAACTCAATGTGGCGGGGGCGATCGATAAATTTTTCTATATAAACCCCAGGATTACCGAACGCGGCTTCCGCCTCTCCTTGAGCTGCTTGGAATAGCTTGCCAAATTCGCTTTCTTCCCTCACCAGACGCATCCCACGTCCCCCACCCCCAGCGGTGGCTTTAATCATCACGGGATATTCAATTTTCCGAGCCACTGTGAGTGCTTCTCGATCGGAAAGCAATATGCCCTCACTCCCTGGCACCGTAGGGACATTAGCACGTTGCATGGTTTGTTTAGCGGTGGATTTATCTCCCATCGATCGGATGGCTTCGGGAGTCGGACCAATGAAAGAAATGTGGTGATCGGCACAAATTTCAGCAAATCTGGCATTTTCTGCCAAAAAACCATACCCAGGATGAATGGCAGTGGCGTTGCGCGTTAAGGCAGCGGCAATGATATTGGGAATGTTCAGATAACTTTTGCTGCTGGGGGGCTCTCCAATGCAAACAGCTTCGTCAGCTAGCTGGACATGGAGGGCGTGCCGATCGATGGTAGAGTGAACCGCCACCGTGGCTATACCCATCTCTTCGCAGGTGCGGAGAATCCGCAGGGCTATTTCCCCTCGATTAGCAATCAGTATTTTTGAAAACCGCATCTTCCAGCTTTTATGTCAGTATTAGTAGGATAGAAGTTTTCGAGGTTAAGCGGAAGATTTTTGTGGGCGATCGGTTGTTTTGATGCTATGCTAAGTAAGCAACCAGTTGATGCGGATGTGGCGGAATTGGTATACGCGCACGCTTGAGGTGCGTGTGGCGCAAGCCTTGCGAGTTCGAGTCTCACCATCCGCATAGCCGTTGACCTAAGCGGGAGAGGAAAGAATTACTTTCCCCACTCCCCCTTCATTGGTTTTAGTGAAATCTGGAAGCTAACATTGAAAAGACGGTCTTTTTTACAGGGTGTTGGAACTTTGGCGCTAGCTCAGTTATTGGCTGGCTGTAATGGTTCCCAAAAGGAAACGTTGAGAGTGAGGCTGCTGAAAAATTCTATCCCAGCCCAGTTGCTAGACCAATTTCGCCAAAGCCTAAATTCACAGCCAAATCTCGATGTTGCTGCTGTAGCAGATTTAAAGGAGTTATTTGACAACCTCAAAACATGGCAGCAACCCCCTTCGACAAACCAGGGCAACGGGCTGCGAATACCTTTTATTCAACCCGATCCACCAGTTGTTGCCGACTTGGTAACATTGGGAGATTACTGGTTAGCTTCGGCAATTGAGAAGAAGTTGATCCAACCACTGGAACAGAATTTGCCGAAAAATTGGCAGCAGTTGCCGCCTCGCTGGCAAGAGTTGGTGAGGCGTAATGAAAAAGGTGAGCTAGATGCCTCTGGTAAGGTATGGGGTGCCCCCTATAGTTGGGGTAGTACGGTAATTGTCTATCGCCGCGATAAGTTAAAGTCTTTGGGCTTGTCACCTACGGATTGGAGCGATTTGTGGAATCCACAATTACGCGATCGCATTTCTCTTTTGGATAATTGGCGGGAAGTAATTGGTTTAACTTTGAAGTATCTAGGGCATTCTTACAATACTCCACAGCTAGACCAAGTTTCAGGTCTCAAAGATGCCCTGTTAAAGCTAAATCAGCAAGTAAAATTCTACAGTTCTGACGCCTACCTGCAATCTCTCATCATGGGTGACACTTGGCTGGCGGTGGGTTGGTCAACTGATGTGTTACAATTGATTAAGAGCGAACCCCACATTGCTGCCGTAGTACCCAAATCGGGAACCGCTTTGTGGGCAGATTTATGGGTGCGATCGGTATCAGCCAAGGTTAAGTCTGACTCAGGATTAGCTTCCCAGTGGATAGATTTTTGCTGGCAGCCAAAGCCTGCGATGGTAATTTCTCGATACAGCCACGCCACTTCGCCAGTGCTGCTAGACATGAAACCAGATGATATTCTACAGGAGATCCGGGAAAATAACCTGCTCATGCCGGATGCCCAAATTCTCCAGAAGAGTGAATTCCTTTATCCCCTCCCTAAAGCTACTACTACCCAGTACATTAACCTCTGGAAGGAAATCCGCCAAAAACTTTAAAAATTATTATGGCGAGCTCCCAAACCATTTCCATCTGAGGATTCTATCCAGAGTTGGCAGTTTGGTTGAGCAGTAGTGAAGTTACAGTTGTAGCTTGCTATGCACGTTGTCAGCTCGTTGAATACTCTGACGTTGTAGCCGAACTCCCTAGCAACAGCGCCAAACTTGTTGACAAAGCTATAGCGTTCAATATAGCTTTGTAAACCCCAAAGTTGCCGATTGACCACCAGATCTACCTGATGTTTATTCGGGTAGGCAAACCAGTCGATGAGCATCTTGGGAGCAATTTGTTCTTTTGTCCACCACAGACTGGGGATTGTTATTCCTGTTGGGGATATAGTATTATCTGTGATAATATCACCCTTAATTGCTTTTGGATTTTCCCGTAGTAACTTGGGGTCTAAAGTTGCTGTACAAGTTTGTGGTGCTGCGGAAGTTTGTCCCTGTGCAACAGAGGGCGAGAGGATTCCCACCCACCAGCTTTGGACGACGGCAAGCAGCAGCATTAAGGGTAAATTTCCTAGCCCACTTAATTTTAAATTGATACTCATAGGTGAATTCTCTATAGGATTGGCGTTTTCTCGGTTCTTTATTTTTAACAGGACTTATGCACTGCCTCTACATATAGCAGTTCGTAGGGGCAATCCCCAAGTGGGTTGCCCCTATATAGCAACCGCTAAGGCTGTTGCTATATTTGTAGGTTGGGTTGAGGAACGAAACCCAACATCACCCCTGTGGGTTTATGTTGGGTTTCGCTTACGCTCAACCCAACCTACAACTACAACTGACGAAGGTCGTAATTGTAGGG
>CASBRB010000255.1 GCA_949127975.1 Oscillatoriales cyanobacterium PMM_0019
GCGGTGACAATCCATAAATCTACAGGAGCAACGCCCAGCACATTGCCAAACAACGCGGCTTCAAAGTTTTGGGTGAATTTGCGGTAACTGCTAATAACAGCTACTCCCAGAGCAAAGCTAGCTGTAGTCACAATGCCAATTGCCGCATCTGAGTAGATTTTGCGCCCTGTCAAATATTGGATCAGCAAGGCAGCTCCAAATCCCCAAATTCCGGAGCCAATATAAAAATTGATCCCCAAAACATAGCTCAATACGGCTCCGCCCAAGATGGCATGGGAAAGACCGTGAGCAATGTAACTCATCCTGCGGGTTGTAATATAAACACCCATCACACCACACAATAGCCCCGCCATCATCCCAACCATTATGGCGCGACTGAAAAACTCGAAGTGAAACGGTTTAAGGAGGAAATCCATATAATGAGTATTGACAAATTAGGCAGATTCAGAGCTATCTTGGCGCAAAATTGGAGGTAAATTGTGTTGCATTTGATGGCGCAGGGTAGTCATGCCACTGGAGATTAAAATCCGGTCTTCTTGGTGGAAAACCACCATTTCCCCGCCAAAAGTCCGCTCAAGGATAGCAGGAGTAAAAACATCCATAGGTTGCCCTTGAGCGATCAAGCCTTGATTGAAACACACCACCCAAGGTAAATGAGTAGCTACTGAATTAAGATCGTGGGTGGAAAGTAGAATTGTCAACCCCTGTTGGTTGAGATCTGCTAAGAGATGTAACAGCTCGTGCTGAACGTGCAAATCTGAACTACTCGTAGGCTCATCCAGAAGCACGATTTCTGGCTCTCCGACAAGGGCACGGGCGAGAAAAACTCGCTGTTGTTGTCCGCCAGATAGTTCGCCGATGGGTTGACGGGCGACATGCTCGATACCAACCCGCGAGAGAAGTTCGCGAGCTTTAGCGCGATCGCGTCGGGAGGGCCAAGGCCAAATTTTCTGTTGTTGGTAACGCCCCATCATCACCACTTCTTCCGCAGTAACCGGAAAAGTCCAATCCACTGTTTCCACCTGAGGCACATAGCCGACTTTTGGCGGCGGCACTCCAGGCTTTAATCGCTGCCCTCGAAACCAAATTTCACCCGCCCAAAGGTGTACTAACCCTAAAATTGCCTTAATCAGTGTGCTTTTACCACTTCCTGAAGGTCCCACTAACCCAGAAAGTTGACCAGGGTATAGAGTAAGATTCACTCTTGTAAACACAGGCTGGGTTTGATAGCCACAGGCTAGATTTCTAACTTCTAGTAGAGGTTCCACGGGATTTTTTAGCGTATGCGTGTTTAGCGTCTAACAATCTATCGGCTCTTGGTAGTTGTGGCACCAGCAGTTGCCGTGGGACCTACCACATTACCAGTATTGAGGTTATCAACTAGCTTTGGGTTGCCCCCCAGACCATCAGAAATGATCCGCAGATTATTAGCCATCATGCCAATATAGGTATGTTCTGGGTTAGTATCTTCCATAGCATTAGCTGAACCCTTGCCTGGTAACTCGTCATCGGCAGTATTGGCTGTTTTTACATGAGCTTCGCGGGCAATCTGTTCTTCCACTTTGCTGGGATATACTTCAGAACCAAAAATCCCAGGAACGCCAACTTGACGGATTTGCTCAACCAGCTTGGCTACGTCTTTGGCGGAAGGCTCCTTAAAATCTGAAGGTTGGATGGCACCTATCACGTCAAAGCCATACTCTCTCGACCAATAAGCCCAAGAATCGTGGTAAGTTAGCAGTTTACGGTTTTTTGCTGGAATACTGGCGACTACGTCTCGCGTTACCTTGTCTAGCGCTTCAAGGCGTTTCATGTAATTTTTCAGATTGGTGGCAAAGTAATCCTTGTCTTTAGGATCTAGTTCGGTTAACTGCTCGGCTGCTAATCTAGCATAGACTTCAGCATATTTGGTATCTACCCACAGGTGAGGATTGGGGTCTCCCTTTTCTTTGGGAAAGCTGAAGTCGAACATCCACTGGTCTTGGGTGATAGTATGAGATCCGAGTTCGTAAATTTTGGTGTCTTTGGGCTTAACCGAGTTTGCCATTTTTTCGGTGGGGCTTTCCAGATGTAAGCCATTGACAAGGATCAAGTTAGCCTTTCTTAGCAGTTCGGCATCTGAGGGGCGAGGCTCGAAGGTATGGGAATCTGTACCTTCTGGTATGATACCCTGAACTTGCAGGCGATCGCCTGCAATATTACTGACTATATTGGTAAGTGGAGCTACTGTTGTTACTACTAATGGTTTATTTTGGGACTTGGGATCTCCTGTTGTAGTGGCTGTACTCGTTCGGTCAGGGCTGGGGGATATTGCTGTATTCTGATTCGCACTACAAGCGACCATGATGCAGCTTAGTGCCAACAGCCATGCAGAGAGTTTCTCGATCATAGGGAAATGTCTTTTTACTCGGACAAACTAAAATTACAGCTTGTTCCTAGGACGATGCAATGCCCCTACGGGGCATTTCCAGGCTATTGTTTAGATTGTTTTAAGGTTTTTGGCTTGCTTAACTTATATGTCAAAATTAATGTCTTTTTGGAAAGTTTGGTGTCGAATGGAAAACGGGCGTAAGTATCGGTTACCGATTTTGCTGTTTGGGATATGCCTCAGTGCCACACTAATGCTTTCAGGCGAGGCGACTTCCAACCAGACAAATGTCACTAATTCATCCCTTGCCAAGGGTGTCAGGAGCGAAAAAGCCCTTCAGGCTAAAACACCCGAATTACTCACCAAAGACGTCCGCAAAACAGTGCTGTCAAACGGACTTACCATCCTCACTAAAGAAGTGCATAGCGCTCCGGTGGTATCGGTTCAGGTGTGGTATAAAGTAGGGTCACGCAATGAAGCGCCGGGAGTAAATGGGATTGCTCACCAACTCGAACACATGATGTTTAGAGGCACCAAGGATCGGCCGATTCAGTTTGGTCGCCTGTTTAGTGCTTTGGGTAGTGAGTCTAATGCTTTTACCAGCTATGACAAAACTGCCTACTTTGACACTGTAGAGCGGAACAAGCTTAATGCAGTTTTGCAGTTAGAAGCAGACAGGATGCACAATTCTCTGATTAATCCAGAGCGCCTAGCGACTGAAAAGCGGATAGTGATTTCGGAGTTGCAGGGGTATGAAAATAGCCCAGGCTACCGTTTGGATAAAGCCGTGATGCGTGAGGCTCTGCCCAACTCTCCCTATGGTTTGCCAGTAGGAGGCACCAAGGCAGATGTGGAAAAGTTTACCGCAGACCAAGTAAAGAGTTACTACCAAGCTTACTACGCACCTAACAATGCCACTCTCGTGATTGTGGGTGATTTTAAAACAGAGTCAGCCATAGCAGCAGTAAAAGATATTTTTGGCAAAATACCCAAGAGTGTCGTGGGGCAGATTCATGCTGAGTCCACACAGCAGCCAGAAGCTACCAATGCTGTTGCCCCTAACTCTACAACCAATACTACCAACCAGAGTTCGGACACAACTAAAACCCAAAAGCCCAAAATAGAACTGCACCAACCTGGAAGTGCTGCGCTATTACAGATAGTGTATCCATTGCCGGATGCGAATAACCCAGATGTGCCAGCATTGGATGTGATGGATTACATCCTCACAGGTGGGCGGACTTCTCGAGTTTATCAAGCCTTGGTACAGTCTGGGCTGGCTAGTAATGCTGGCGGGGGTACGGCTAACTTGCTTGCAGGAGGCTGGTACCAACTTGAGGCTACGGCGGCTCCAGGTAAAGATTTGAATGAGATCGATCGGGTACTATCGGGTACAATAGCGGATCTCCAAAACCAAGGTGTCACCTCAGAAGAGTTGCATCGAGCCAAGACACAAGTGCGAGCCACTGTGTTGTTGCAGAACCGGGATATTAGCAGTCAAGCTAGTCAGCTAGCCAACGATCAAACAGTTACAGGCGATTATCACTATACCGATAAGTATCTGGCAGAGATTAGTAAGGTAACTGTAGCTGACGTAAAACGAGTTGCTCAATTTTACCTGAAAGAAGCTAATCGTAAAGTAGGTTTTTTTGAACCAACTCAAGTAGATGGTAAAACCGCAGGTGCAGGCACAACCAGTACAGGGCAAACTTCAGAACATTTTAACCTGGGACCACCTGTGAACCCAACTGAGGTAGCGAAATATCTGCCAACAATACCAAAAGACACAAAATCTAATACTCAGTCTCTGCCAACGGTAGTAACTTTAAACAATAATCTCAAAGTGTTGCTTCTGCCCGATCGGAGTACTCCGACGGTGGCACTAAACGGTTACGTGCAAGCTGGCAGCGAGTTTGATACTCCAGCAAAAGCTGGTCTGGCTACTTTAACAGCAGATAACTTAATGAATGGGACTAAAACCAAGGATGCTTTGGCTATTGCCAAAACTTTGGAAGATCGAGGTGCAGAACTGGGGTTCAGCGCTAACAGAGAGGGGGTAGCCTTTTCTGGCAACTCCTTGTCGGCAGATTTACCTACCCTACTCGATGTGCTGGCTGATGTGATGCAAAATGCCACTTTCCCCAGCAATGAGTTAGATCTAAGTCATCAACGCGCTTTGACTACTCTCAAGCAACAATTGGATACTCCTTCTAGCTTGGCACGGCGGACTTTTCAACAAGCGGTTTACCCAGAAAATCATCCGTTCCATGCTTTTCCTACTGAGGATAGCCTGAAGAACATCACCCGCCCTGATGTGGAGCAGTTCTATCAAGAGCATTATCAACCTAATACTACAATAATGACGCTGGTGGGAAATTTTGATCCCAAAGCAGTGCAAGAGCTTTTGGAAACCAAACTGGGTGGCTGGAAAGCCACAAGCCAACCACCAGATGTGCAGTATCCCTCTGTAAGTCTGCCAGCCAAAGTAGTCGATCTGCATCCAGTTTTACCAGGTAAAACTCAGGCGATTACTTATATAGGTTACAAGGGCATCGATCGGAAAGATCCGCATTACTATGCTGCTTTGGTGATGAATCAGATTGTGGGGGGCGATACGTTATCGAGTCGATTGGGAACGGAAATTCGCGATCGCCAGGGACTAACTTATGGTATTTACAGTTACTTCGTAGCTGGAAAGCACCCAGGACCGTTCTTGATTTCGATGCAGACTGCACCAGAAGATGCGAGTAAGGCTGTAGCCAGAACTATAGCCTTGCTGCAGGAAATTCGCCAGCGGGGTTTGACAAAAGAAGAAGTAGCGGCGGCTAAGCGTTCTCTTCTTAGTAGCTATACTGTTTCACTATCAAACCCTGATGTTTTAGCATCTGATATTCTGATGAACCAAGTTTATGGGCTAAGTCCAGAAGAAATTCGCAACTTTCCCCTTCAAATTCAAGCAGTCAATCAGGAGCAAGTCAACCAGGCTGCCAAAGACTTACTCCATCCGGATAATCTGGTAATAGTAACAGCAGGACCACCTGTCTCAGCTTCGCGGTAAAATGTAGGGGCGCATCCCGCTGCGCCCATTCAACAATCTTAGTCATCTGTCAATACACATGAACATCCTAAACAATCTGCTATTTCAACCGACTCAACCACCACGGGAGAAAAAACAACGCCGAAATATTGAGATAAAGTCGCAACGAGAAATCGCCATCATGCGGCAGGCGGCTCGGATTGTGGCAACCGTGCTCAAAGAAATCTCCCAAATAATAGAATCTGGGATGACGACTGCTGACTTGGATGCCCACGCGGAAAAGCGCATCCGTGAAATGGACGCAACCCCCAGCTTTAAGGGATACCACGGCTTCCCCGCCTCAATTTGTTGTAGTATCAATAACGAAATAGTACATGGCATTCCTAATCCCAAGAAAGTGATTAGGGTTGGAGATGTGGTAAAAGTTGATACTGGCGCTTACTACCAGGGTTTTCATGGCGACTCCTGCATTACCATTGCTGTTGGTGAGGTAACCCCTGAAGCACGTCAGTTGATTCGGGTGGCAGAAGAAGCTCTATATAAAGGAATTGAGCAAGTAAAATCAGGAAAGTACCTGCTTGATATTGCTGGCGCAATTCAAGACCATGTAGAAGCGAATGGGTTTAGCGTAGTAGAGGACTTTACCGGGCACGGCGTAGGACGAAATCTGCATGAAGAACCTTCTGTGTTTAATTTCCGCACCCGCGAAATGCCAAACGTGAAGCTACGCGCTGGGATGACGCTAGCGATTGAGCCGATTTTAAATGCTGGTTCTAAGCACAGTCGCATTTTAGCAGATAAATGGACTGCTGTCACAGTTGATAATTCCCTGTCAGCCCAGTTTGAGCATACAGTGCTGGTAACAGAGGAAGGCTATGAAATTTTAACCGATCGCTCCCTGGTCTAGCAAATTACGATCTTTATAGGAGTAGTCGGTAAAACAGAGTAAAACGTAATAAAACGTAATAAATCCGAAATCACCGTTCACTTTCTTCGGCTCCTCTGTAAGCGCATCTACCAGTCTAGGGAGTCGTAGACTCAACCAGTTGGAGCGTAGTGGAGTAGGAACCTTTGGGCAGACTACCCAAGCCCAGTACAACCTGAACCAGCCAGATTGCACACCTAAAGTATTACTACTCTAGGCTTTTTGTGGGTGGTATTTCCAGACTTGGCTAAACTGCCGCTGTCTACAAAATACTGCCCCAGACTTGTATCTGATGATGGCTTTTATCCCAATATTCCGGGCAGCGTTAAGTCCACTGTGAGCCTTGTAACCTCCTGTCGTCGCTACCCAATCTGCTCCCGGTTGATAGTCGAGATAATCTAGCAGGTGGGTGGGAAACTCGGAGCCACGCCAAACAGGATTACCCCAAGGATCTAACCTACTGGTGTCTCTAGGGTTAACTCTGGTTGTCAGTATGGCGTATTCCTGATAGGCTACACGTTTCACATTCTCATAAATTTTGGACTTTAACCAATAAGCCCGTTTCTGATTGGAACGTCTGGAATATTTCCCCCTGCAAGGTTTTAAATTGCCAAGATGCTCGAAGGCTATCAACTTGCAGTTATAACCATGAGCTAAATTAACAATTTTTCTGCCAATGGCTCGTCCCATTTCAACTTCACGATTACTGATACGAGTCCATATTGTTTGACAGAAACCCTTGTGGATAATTCCAGTTTGCCTCATCAAAATTGCTACTCTACCTAGATTCCTCTTCCTACACTTTATAGGTTGTGGTTGTTTAATGAAGTGACGTGCGACTTCAACCACATTACCCCTAGCGTCGGTTTCTAATACAGAGCAGATTGCTGAATGCTTATCTAAATCAATATCAATACCCAAGACCCTTACTGTGTCTTGAGCCATGACTTTTTTAGTACCACCCGTAGCAGGTACATATTTCTCAAGTGCAAAGGTAAGAAATGCGTTGTTACCCTTGAGTACAACAACGGGAGAACCTTTTACCCATTCAGAGCTAATTAGGTAACTCTGATAGGTAAATTTCACATAAACCCATTGTCCATCACGCCGGATTTTGAGGAGAATCGTGTCCCCAGTGTCATCCTTCCACACTCCCACATCAAAGGATGGGGAGAAGTTAAATCTACGTGGGGCTACAGGTGGTTTATGATGCTGGTGTCGTTTTGAGCGTTTTTGCCACCTAACGTAATTTGAGCGCCATGATTTATATGCTCCAATTGCTTTACGAATGGCAGAACGACGAAACACGGATGGACAATCATACGGTAATGGATATTGTGGATTATCACCAATAGTCAGCAACTCATAAAAGCGCCAATCACCATTCTCTATCAGAGGAATATCTAAACCTTCAGGATGGGTGTTGATGATGATGTAGTAAAATTCTACGACTTCGTTAAAGGCTAGCTTGGTTTCCATCAAATCAATCCCATCACGCAGCAGTTTACAGCGTAGGGATTTATTCTCAATGGCATAACCTTTACGCTTTTTGAGTGCCAACTTTTCATCACCTCCTGACGATTTTACCTATAGTACCAGTTTAGCAGCAATTAATCTACTTTTTCTGATTCACTACAAATTTGACAACGCGGTGAATTTGCATTACAATCACCAACATATATAAAATTAAATATTCAGTCCTAGATAGTTGACTTCTTAGATGAGTCTCGTAAAATTTAGGTAATAATTTTATTTTCATGCGGCACCCCATTTTACTCCGATTTATCACCATCTAGTAAAACGACTGAAAATAACCCAAAAAAAACGGTTGGGTTTCGTTTCTCAACCCAACCTACAATTTCTAAAGTCCTAAACACGCAGATACATCTGCGTTCATCTGCGTTCATCTGCGTTCGCAACCTGAGATAATTCTGGCAACTGAGGTGGATTTCCCTGAATTAAATTTAATCGAAATTGTATAACTGTCATGGTTGCGGGATGAGCTTTGATTAATTCTTGTATTTGTGCTTCCCTTTCCGATCGTTCAGGCTGAAAATTAACTAGCGTATCAGATGCTGAATCTGCTTGCCAAATTAAGCTTTCAACTCCAAAAAGCTGCGCTAGGATCTCAGTCGTTATCGGGGTACTGAACAGAAGTTGTCTTACTTGCATCTCCCGTTCATTTAATATGGGCGCAAGTTTTACTTCGGTAGGAAGGTGTAGGGGCGGGCTAACCCCGCTCTCTACCTGCCAAAATGGTTGCCACCCATCGAACTCACTCAAACGCTTAGGAAAACTAGCCGCTGCTTCTTTAATTAGCCCTTGGAGAATTTGGGAATGCGATCTCAAGCGTAAAATTAAACTGGGCAGCCAGGGTAACAATACCGAATCTGCTACAGAGGCAAACAGTCTACTGAGCAACTCAACTACAAAACGACTAATCCGGGGTGCAAAAGTTAATGCTAAAATAAAGCCATTCAAATACTCAGGAAAAGCCCCTATCAGCATGGGATTAGTAAGTACCTGCTCGAAAAAGTCTCGAATCTGCTCTAAAGTTCGCAAATTGAGCAACAATTCAGTTGTCCATAATAAGCCCAGTTTTGCAGGATCTTCTAACCCCTGGGAAGCCTGTTGTACCCCAATTAATAACTGACTGCGATTACAGCCTAAAGCTAACGCCAAACTTTCTAGGGTGAAGATAAAGCCCAACATCCCAGCAATTTGCTCTGGTGAAGTACCCCTGTCGGCAAAAGCTTTCGGCAACAACGTGGCATAGTGAGAATAGCCTGTACTGACAAACTGCTCGATCCAATCTGGCAATCCGCTGGGCGTAGTCCGGTAATAATGTACTAAACGGCGCACCCGCTCAAAAATTTTAGGTGCATCTGCCGCTCCAGTTTCCTGCTTTAGTAAATAAATAGAGTGTTCTCCTAACTCTCGCGTTAAGCGCGGACTGTGCAAGTATAAAATACTGTCTTCTGCTACTTCTAGGGCAGTGCTAGCTGTTGCTTGAGATCCAAAAGCAGATTTTTTCAGCCTTGTCTCCAATACCTGCTCGATGGTTATGCCCTCGTAACCCAGCATAATAATCTCCCGCTGGTACTTACCAATCCGAACTTCCCAAGATTCTTGTAAAGGCTTATGTCCTAGGGTTCGTTCTCCCATAATTGGTTGCACCAAATTATTTCCTGCCAACCGATTGAGTCGCCACAGCACATCGGAACAGAGCAACAAGTCAGGTTGCTGTTTAAAATCCATCAGAGCGCGTTGATTAGTTTTAGCCAGCAAGTTTATCTTCAGCGGTGCTAGGCGCAAGTACACATCTTGAGCTAAAGGGGGTAGAGAAGCATAGCCTACAGTACCAATGCGATCGCCCCCCAGTAAAATTTGGCATAGTTGATAGATATTGCGCTTTTTCGGGGTGCGGTCTTTTTCCAAACAAGTAATTGCGGCATCCTGGAAATCATAGGGAGTCGGATGCGTCCGATTCCGCATATTCGCCAGCAGTATAGATGTTTGATAAATCGCTATTGAGTCAGCAGTACTTGCCAAGTAGCCGTTGTCGCGTGCCAATCTGACAATATCAGCACACCACTGAAGTAATTGCTCGGTATCCGATACCACAAATTCTGGTGGGCGTGTCAGAAAACCTGCCAGTCCTGTCAGTTCATCTTCAGACAGTACTTGTTGGTGTTTCAGGGCAACTACAGAGGGATTACTTCTACGCTGGTTATCAGACTTCGCCAGATTAAATGGCTTTAACTTAGTTACCGCAAGACTCTTTTTCCAAGTCGTTTCGGCTAATGAAATCGTGCCAGCAGGATGATTGAACTGGTATTCGATCGCTGCGAAACTGGATGGAATTAGTCCATACAGCCACTTAGTCTGAGTGCGAGCTGGAATCTCCCACAAAGCATCCACCCCACTCCCAAACTCTGCCACATTGCTAGCAGTGTGAGCGGCTCCGCAGATATAAATACCCTGATGGGGGGCAATATTATGCGCGGCCATGTGTTGTTTGATCCGAGTCCACATATAGCGCTCGCGCAAGCAATCCGTTTTTACATCCTCATCCTTTCTTCCCAGTCGCCGCATCAAGCTGCCAATCAGAAACATTACCTGTCGATAAGTTTGGTAATCGGCACCAATAATTGCCTGCTCTACATACAGATCCCACCATTCGGCAAAATGGCGAGTGTTGGAGTTACGTAACAGAAACGCGAGAAACAGGTCAAATGTCGGGGCTATGTCGCCAACCTCTACCCCAACTGCCGTACCGTGCATCTTGGCTTCCTCTGAAGGAGGGGAATCTGGTGGAATTTCAGCCTTTTCAGGTTGCCATTGAAAAACGAAATCGACTGCTCGATCGACAAAAACGAGTTCTGTTTCTGGGTGCTGTAAAGCATAGGCAATTGCCTGGTATTCAGCCGAAGCCTCAGTTAAAGGTGCGACAACGCTCAACGGCATCCAGTCTGGGGAAAACTGTTCGGATTCAGCCGCAAAAGCCTGCAATGCTACGGGCAGCTTACAATCCCGCAAATGTTCGACTGTGGGCAACAAATCTTCACACAGTTCGAGATAAATCACCTTAGGGGGGTTGGAGTCTAATCGCTGTACCATCTGCACAGCCGAAGCAGGCGAGTGATGGCAGACGGGAAACATTTCTAGCGGTTCAGCAGCAGCCCTCGCTACGTCACTGACTAAAGCAGCCAATAGTTCGCTGAGCTCACGAGCATCCGTAGCAAACTTTTCTGCTGCATCAAGAAGTTGTTTTTCTAAAGAAGCTAGTGCTGTCGGGAGTTTAACCATTGTTTTAGATAATTGTAGCCATTTATTGCTTCATCGAACTCATAGTCTCTTTCCCTCCCTCAAGAAACGGCTCCCATTCTCCCTTTTCTTCTTTGCTGCGTTTTTCCACCACTGCATGCCAAAACTTATTTAGTATCGATACATCTTCGGGCAGGCGGCGTACTAGAGTACCGATTAGCGATCGCGCTAAAGTTTTTGCTTCTAGGGCAGTTGTCCCAAAGTAACGACTGTGGAGAATGGCATCTTCTAACACGCCAATTTGCTCGGCGGTAGATAGAGCAGATTCTAGCCGTTGTTCTGAGGAACTAGCGGCGGCGCTGGCTTCTCGTAAATCCGCAAAAGTTTGCAGCAGCACATCCAGTAATGTTGGCGGTATATCAACTTCAAAGCCATGCCGGGTCATTAACTCCTTAGTGCGGAACAGGATAATTTCTTTCTCCTGTTTTTTATTTGTTACTACTGGCATGTGGACGAAATTAAAACGACGCTTCAAGGCAGAGGAAAGCTCATTTACACCGCGATCGCGACTGTTAGCAGTACCAATAATATTAAAGCCTGGCTTGGCAAAGGCAATATTGTCAGCTTTCAGTTCGGGAATCGAGATGTATTTTTCACTTAAAATCGAAATCAGGGCATCCTGTACATCTGATGTACAGCGAGTTAACTCCTCAAAACGACCCATACCTCCAACCTGCATCGCCGTCATTAGGGGAGAAGGAATTAACGAGTCCCGCGATTGACCAGCCGCAATCACCATCGCTATATTCCAAGAATATTTTATTTGATCTTCGGTGGTTCCGGCTGTTCCCTGGACTACATAAGTAGAATTACCAGTAATTGCCGCAGCGAGTAGCTCAGCCAGCCAGCTTTTACCCGTACCCGGATCGCCAATTAACAATAAACCTCGATCTGAAGCTAGGGTAACGATCGCCCGTTCCGCAATCCCCGTGTCTCCGTACCATTTTTGTTCTATGGGGCGATCGAGTTTTTGGGAAGGAGTGCTGCCCAGTACAAAAGTCCGCACTATCTGCGGGGACAATTTCCAAGAGAAAGGTTTAGTGCCTTTATCTATTGAAGCTAGATATTCTAGCTCTTCTTTGTATTTAATCTCGGCAGGTTGCCGCAAAATAGTCGTACCGTTCTTTTTTGCCATTATTTCCCTCCTGGCGGGACTTACTGAATGTCGGCAGGGGTCTCCCTGCTATACCCTAAGAGTGTTAGCGGGAGAGGAATGCCGATCTGCGCTTCGCTCTTCTCGCTTCGCTATCGATATAAGTGTTGACACTATATAGAAAAAATTGTTATATTATTATAATGCCGTGGGACTCATGGTGTCTGCACAGGGAGGGCTAGA
>CASBRB010000256.1 GCA_949127975.1 Oscillatoriales cyanobacterium PMM_0019
AACAAGAGTTTCAGTCCCGTTGCCAGGATTCTGTCAGTTGAAAGAGTCCTAAAACTTCTAGTTTATCCAACTACAACAAGGGTTTCAGTCCCGTTGCCAGGATTCTGTCAGTTGAAAGTGCGCCGTCTAGAACGACTACACAAAGGTGATTCTGGAGGCAGTTTTGGCAGACCTGGATCTGAAAATCCATTTCAGCCTTTGGGATAGCCTCAGCTTGAAAGCTACCAAACCGTGAAATTATTGAATTGTCAAGGTTCTGGCGTTTTGGCAAAACCCCCAGGGTTTTCGCTCCCGCTTCGATTTGCCAAAATAAGCTTATTACTAGGATAGGTCATATTCCAACTCAACGTCAAGTCAGATCAACTTTTCTTTACCTGCAGGAGCGATCCCAAATCCGGATGGGTTACCCCCTTTTTAATTATGGCAGGACTTACGTAGACTGGGCATATATAGGGGCAACCACAGGGGGATTGCCCCTACGAACCGCTATATGTAGAGGCAGTGCTACAGTACTGTATGGGTATCAGGACTTACGCAGACTGGGCATATATAGGGGCAACCACAGGGGGATTGCCCCTACGAACCGCTATATATAGAGGCAGTGCTACAGTACTGTATGGGTATTTTACTCCCTCTGTTCCCCCACCTCCCCCACCTCACCACATAAAGGGGCTAGTTAAATCGGATTTGGTATGAACTGGGGAAGCGGGATCAGATGACAAGGGTATCCTCTCGTCGAGGTTTGTCTGAGCCGTAAGTAATCGTGCGCTTGAGGGCTCCTGCATCCAACACATAAATTCGCACCGAATCCTCAGCAGGCTTAACCAGCTTTTCGATGCAGATTTGCAGCTTGACAAACTGCACGGTAGTCAAAAAGCACTCGAAGACGCTGTACTGCGTCCATTTTCCATAGCCAGACAGGAGCTTGTGCAATCGGTTGCGCCGCTTATTAGCTGCTTTGGTGTCCGGTAGATCGTAGACAATTAGATAAAATAAAGTATCTTTCATCGCAAAACCAACGGTTTGTAAGGAATGCCTTCTTGGAGGTAACGACTCAGTAGTCGTGCTTGCAACTCGATCGAGCGTCGATAGGTGCAACGGTAGTCAAACACCGGATGCTTAAACTCATCGTTCATCTTGCGCTCGAAGGCTAGCAAGAATCGCTTGCGACTCTCATCATTGAGACGGTATGCCCCCAAGCCCTCAGTAAAATCCTGCGGTTGGAGTTCACCTTTATTCAACACAGATAAAACCAAGTTATCTGCTACCAATGGGCGAAATTCCTCCATCAAATCCAGAACCATCGCTGGTTGTCCGCGACTGACTTCGTGCAAGTAGCCAATATAGGGGTCTAATCCCGCTATATGTACTGCTGCCGTCACCTGTACTCGTAACAGTCCATAGGCGAAACTCAACAAAGCGTTCACTGGATCGGTCGGAGGGCGACGATTTCTATTAGGAAATGACCAAGGCTCTTTTAAAATTACTGACCAGTCAGCAAAATAATCTTTAGCTGCTAATCCCTCAACTCCTCGCACTTGGTCTAGAGTTGTCTGCTCTGCTACCAACTTTTTATGGGACTTAAGTGGATTGCCTATAATTTTATGTCGATAGACGACACTGTACTGGTTGTGAATTTTAGCTGTGACAACGGCTTTCACGAAATCTAGCCGTCGTTCCGTATCATGATACAGGGCGTACTGTGCTAACCGGAGCGCTCCATTACGAGAGTAACCAGGTAATGCGCTACCTAAATATTTCCCAAAAATAGTAAGGTAGTGAATTGGTATTCCCAGTTCTAAAGCGTAGGTTAATGCATCACCTGTAACTTGCGGGTTGCCCAGGAGAACGATTTGTTCTACGGTTTGAGCTGCAACGGATTGCTTTTTCCATGTTCCATCTTCCTGTTGGAGCGCTACCGTAAAAGCTTCGTATTTTTTACTTAAAACCGCTTCTGGCTGAGTTACATAAAGAACTGACATGATTTAAATTCCTTCCCGGAGTAATTGTTTGACTTCAAAAGGTAAACAGATTCCAGTTAAACTGCAAGATTGACACTTTTTAGAATGGTTAATGGGTGGAGGTATCTTGCCAACAGCGGTTTGCCGCGCTGCTAAAATCGCGTGTTCTGTCATTTGTCGTAATTGAGGAGTAAAATTAACTTGCTGTCGCCGTCGATTTCCGTGATAAAAAATTTCTCCATAGGCAATGTCGCGTCCAGTACGTTCTTCCAAGCACAAACCAGCAGCACACAGTTGAAAATGGTCGTTGAGATGCGCTGCCATTTTCCCTTTTTTGTACTCTACAGGGATTAATTTACCTTCCCGTTCTTCTACCGCATCGATAATGCCATTAACTTTTAGCCGATCGCTCCACACCCACTGTTGCCGATAAATTAGAGTATCGCCTTCTTGACTGATACCTTCTTGATTGATATTTTCGTGAATGTGGCGACCTAAAATGATATGTTCGTTATCGGACATTTCTCCTAACTCGTATTCCAAGTAAAAGCGACGCGGACAATATTCCCAAGCGTTTAAATAGGCAAGGGGTAAGTAATCAATTTCTGTCATAACAACTAGAAAATCCTCAGTAGCATTACCACGATTTAGCCCACATTCCGCACCAGAGCCTGCTGGTGCGTGGGATTAGGAGGCAGAGCCTCACCAACAGCGTTCCCAGGCTCTGCCCAAGTCCATACCCACATTTTTGAGCAAGTACGCATCATAGTAAGTCCTGCCAACTGTAAATTGCCCTCACCCCAGGCCAACCCACCCCCCGCCCCTCCCAGGAGGGGAGTAAGAGTCGGAATTTTCTG
>CASBRB010000257.1 GCA_949127975.1 Oscillatoriales cyanobacterium PMM_0019
CTCCCCCTGCTCCCCCTGCCCTTGCCCCAACAACGTAACAAAACTTATCTTTTTTCTAAGTCAAGGTGATCTATAAATTATGATAACGATGTAAAAAACAGTAACGAGTTCTATACACTTCTTAACAATCGATGTGTAAGAACTCGAAACGTTTTAATCTACTAGAGGCTGACCTGTTTGATTACAGACAGTGGTTAGCTTCAGGCGGCAGGGAAAAATCTCGTCTCTGAAGGGGAATGAGATTATAACACCAAAACGCCAAATTTACGAGAAAATAAGCAATGGTGACTATACAGTCACTTTAATTAGGCTTAACACAGTAGCAATTCTGATGGGAGCTATAGAAATCAAATGAGTGTTAAGGCAAGTGGTGGAAGCTCAGTTGCGCGCCCGCAACTATATCAAACTTTACCCGTCGCAACGCTTGCTCAGGCAGAACAGCAAGACAGATTCGTAGACCGTGGAGAACTCAACGAGCTTTCCAGTTATTTCCGTTCTGGTAGCCAACGGCTGCAGATAGCAGACACCCTAAGCAAAAATGCCGATCTGATTGTGTCCCGTGCGGCAAATCGCATTTTCATAGGCGGTTCTCCAATGGCTTTCTTAGAAAAGCCAGCGGAAATGCCGGAACTGGCGCTGGTGGGAGCCCGGAATAAAGACAGCAAGGAAGGATTAAGGCTGGGAACAACCACTTATGTAGAAAGTCGTGGTGGCTTTCTAGAAGGCTTGCGATCGCTCTTCAGCGCAAATAGCGGTGGTCCGGCACCATCAGGGTTCCGATCGATCAACGTCTCCCGCTACGGTCCAGCAAATATGCAGAAATCACTGCGGGACTTAAGCTGGTTTTTGCGCTACGTGACTTACGCGCTCGTAGCTGGCGATACTAATATCATCGCCGTCAACACCCGGGGTTTGCGGGAAATCATCGAAAATGCCTGTTCGGGAGAAGCAACTATTGTCGCGCTACAGGAAATGCGGCAAGCTTCTTTGGGTTATTTCCGGCAGGATGCGGACGCAACCAAGCTCGTCGGGCAGTACTTTGAAGTTCTGATTAACGAATTCAAAGCCCCAACCCCCTCAGACAAGGTACGTCAGCGCCCCTCTGGCGACCAACAAGGGCTGCAACTGCCCCAAATTTACTTCAACGCGGCAGAACGACGTCCTAAATACGTCATGAAAACCGGTCTGTCAGCGTCTGAAAAGCAAGAAATTGTCAAAGCTGCCTATCGGCAAGTTTTTGAACGCGACATTACCCGCGCTTACAGCCTGTCCATTTCTGACTTAGAATCCAAGGTCAAAAACGGCAGCATCTCCATGAAGGAGTTTATCCGCCGCGTGGGTAAATCTCCCCTCTACCGGAAAAATTTCTTCGAGCCTTACATCAACAGTCGCGCTCTAGAACTGGCTTTCCGTCATTTCCTGGGACGCGGTCCGAGTTCTCGTGAAGAAGTACAAAAATACTTCTCGATCGTCTCCGACGGTGGTCTAGCAGCACTGGTAGACGCTCTGGTGGATTCTCAGGAATACTCCGACTATTTTGGCGAAGAAACCGTGCCCTACCTGCGAGGGCTAGGTCAAGAAGCCCAAGAATGTCGCAACTGGGGACCACAGCAAGATTTGTTTAACTATAGCGCACCATTCCGCAAGGTGCCGCAGTTTATCACAACTTTTGCAGCTTACGAGCGACCACTGCCTGACCAGCACCCCTATGGCTCTGGCAACGATCCGCTAGAAATTCAGTTCGGGGCAATCTTCCCCAAAGAAACACGCAATCCCAGCAGCAGTCCAGCCCCCTTTGGTAAGGATACGCGCCGGATTCTGATCCACACTGGTCCAGGGATTGATAACCAAATCGGTAACCCAGGTGCGATCGGTAAACAACCAGGTTCCCTTGGTCCTAAGGTGTTCAAACTGGATCAACTCCCCAGCTTTAAGGGAAAGAAATTTGTCAAGAGCGTCAGTGTTAAATTCGCTGAAAGCTCCACCCAAGCGGTGATTAAAGCCGCTTACCTGCAAGTGTTTGGGCGTGAAGTTTACGAAGGGCAGCGCCTGAAAGTTGCAGAAATCAAGCTGGAAAACGGCGAAATTACTGTGCGGGAGTTTATCCGCGCCCTGGCTAAATCTGACTTGTTCCGTAGCTTGTACTGGACGAAGCTGTACGTTACTAAGGCGATCGAGTATATCCACCGCCGTGTGTTAGGGCGTCCCACTTTCGGGCGTCAAGAAACTAACTCGTACTTTGACACTTGTGCCAAAAAGGGCTTCTATGCGCTGATTGACGCTTTAATTGACAGCCCAGAATACAGTCAGGCGTTTGGGGAAGATACTGTTCCTTACGAGCGCTATCTGACTCCTGGCGGTGTAGCTTTGCGATCGCTGCGCGTTGGTAGCATTGGCACTACTGCCGCTAAGGTTGAGCAGGAAGAAGCGCCACTTTTTGTGGAGCTTGGTGAAGTTAAGGAAAACCGGACTGAACCTGATATCCAATTCCGCATCAACCAAGGTGTCAGCAAGAAGCGCGACCAAACTAAGATCTTCAAGCTCACCGAAAACGCCGACAAGAAGTTGGTGCAAACCGTCATTGGTGCTGCTTATCGGCAAATTTTTGAGCGCGATATCGCTCCTTATATGGTACAGAACGAATTTAGCGTTCTGGAAACCAAACTCAGTAATGGTGATATCAACCTCAAAGAGTTCATTGAAGCCTTAGGATACTCCAGCCTGTACCTCAAGGAGTTCTACACCCCCTATCCCAATACCAAGGTGATTGAACTCGGCACCAAACACTTCCTAGGACGGGCACCCCTGGATCAGGCAGAAATCCGCAAGTACAACCAGATTCTTGCTTCTCAGGGTATTCGTGCCTTTGTTGGTGCAATGGTCAACACTATGGAGTATAGTCAGGTATTCGGAGAAGATACTGTTCCTTATCGGCGCTTCCCCACCCTCCCGGCGGCAAACTTCCCCAATAGCGAGAAGCTGTATAACCAACTCACCAAGCAAAATGATGAGTTAGTGGTGCCCAGCTTTAAGCCTGTGAAGTCCCACATGGATGACGCGAAGATGCCGCTGATGGCGAAAAGCTTGGCGGATATGGCGGTTCAAGCTCGTCAAATCGACAAGAGCAAGCCCATGTTCGTTGAACTTGGTCGCTCCTTTGCTAACGGTAACGGGCAATCTGTTGAGGTGGGAGTCGGCACCACACGCCGCAAGCCTGCACGGATTTACCGCTCCACCCAAGGCAGCAGCCCATCTGAAACTGAGTTGGCGATCAATGCCATCTACTGTCAGGTGATGGATGTTTTTAGTGGTCAAGTTCCGCCTGAGTATCGGCGTTCAGAATTGGATAGCAAACTGCGCAACGGTGAAATTTCAGTGCGCGAGTTTATTCGTAACCTTGCTAGTTCCGAAATCTACCGCCGTCACTTCTATACGCCCTATCCCAACACCAAGGTAATTGAGTTCCTGTTCCGGCATCTGTTAGGACGGGCACCAGCAACCCAAGGTGAAATCCGGCAGTATAACAAGCTGCTGGCTGATAAGGGCTTGCGGGCTGCTGTAGAAGTGATCGTGGATAGCGCTGAGTACGCTCGTTACTTTGGCGAGGATGTGGTGCCTTATAATCGCTTCCCGTCTCTGCCAGCCGGCAACTACCTGGGGAGTGTGAAAGCAGCAACAGACTTGGTGAAACAATCCTGGTCCGATATGTCGCCTTCCTACCTCGGTGGCCGCTAAAGCAGCCTGTTAACCAATCCGCTCACAGTCAACAGTCTGCACTTAATTTCTACTTGAATTAACTGTTGGTTGTTGCTGCCTCTGGTGTGTGAGGAGAGTCTTAGACTTTCTTTACACACCAGAGGCACTTTTAATGGGAGCAACGCGAACCACCGAAATTGCTATACAGCGGCTTGCAGCCGCGTGAGGTACGGTGGGATTGTAGCGTCGGTGACGCTGTGCCCGCCCTCCATAGCTGTGTATTACACCCGACTGCAACGCGCTATATAGTTCAAGATAGAGCTATGCGATCGCGTTCCTCAAAATAAACCAGTGACCACTTTTCCCGCCAGAAGTCAGCAAACCATCGGCGGTAATCTGCCAGCAAGAAATCTGGATAGATATTCGCCATTACTGGTTCATTCGGAGCGATCGCCCTAAACAGAATCCCTCTCTAGTGGGGTGCCATAAAAGCTTAATTGTGGTATAGGAGGCTACTCCTACCTTATAGATCGATCGCCTCCAGCACGATCGATCGATCGCCCTCTCACTTTTTCGCGGTGCTACCCTTTTAATTTGGTCAGTACTTACGCAGACTGGGCATATGTAGGGGCAACGGTCGGCAGGGATTGCCCCTACGAACCGCTATATATAGAGGCAGTGCGTAAGTCCTGATTGCGATCGCCGAGAGTTATCACCCTCATCCCCCAACCCCTTCTCCCATCGAGGGAGAAGGGGGGAAAGATAACCAAAAAATCCCAATCTTACTCGGCTCTCCCAAAAGTCCAGACGTAAGTCCTGTCGGCACTCTAGCCCCTAAAAACTGCGCCACCTGAAAAAAAATATTAAGAAGTATTACAAAAAAAACAGAATGTGAACGAAATATAGCAGAATATTGGCGGTAGGTAAGTGTGTCTCAACCATCATGGAACTCTGGGTTGACTCTCTGACGCTGAGAATATGTTTGGTATCTCAGATGGGGGTTTAGAGACTCAAAAGTGAGATAAACTCAGAAAATGATGGGTAAAGACCCAGTTCAACCAAATCTGGTAATAAATTTTTAGTGGAGGAATCCCTCAATGAGTATCGTCACGAAAGCGATCGTGAATGCAGATGCTGAAGCTCGTTACCTGAGCCCAGGCGAATTGGATCAAATTAAGAGCTTTGTAACCACCGGCCAAAGCCGCCTGCGCATTGCTCAAGCCCTGACAGACTCCCGCGAACGCATCGTCAAGCAAGCTGGCGACCAACTGTTCCAAAAGCGTCCTGATGTGGTTTCTCCTGGTGGCAATGCTTACGGTGAAGAATTGACCGCTACTTGCCTTCGTGACTTGGATTACTACCTGCGCTTGGTAACTTACGGAATTGTAGCTGGCGATATTACTCCGATCGAAGAAATCGGCGTTGTCGGCGTTCGTGAAATGTACAAGTCTCTGGGTACTCCAGTGGATGCAGTTGTTGAAGGCGTCCGCGGCCTGAAGAGCGTCGCCAGCTCGTTGCTGTCTGGCTCAGATGCTTCTGAAGCAGGTTCTTACTTCGACTATTTGATTGGTGCTATGCAGTAGGGTGTTGCCCTGACTGAGACTAGAACTGAACATTTCGAGCAACAAAACCAAGTGAGCTAAGGAAACAAAACCATGCAAGACGCAATTACATCTGTTATCAATTCTTCGGACGTCCAAGGCAAATACCTGGACACCGGTGCGATCGAAAAGCTGAAAGCTTATTTCAACACTGGTGAACTGCGAGTTCGCGCCGCTGGCACCATCAGCGCTAACGCTGCCACCATCGTCAAGGAAGCCGTTGCCAAGTCCCTGTTGTACTCCGATATCACCCGTCCAGGCGGCAACATGTATACCACTCGTCGGTATGCTGCTTGCATCCGTGATTTGGACTACTACCTGCGTTATGCTACCTATGCAATGCTGGCTGGCGACCCCTCAATTCTCGATGAGCGCGTTCTGAATGGTTTAAAGGAAACCTACAACTCCCTAGGTGTTCCCATTTCCGCCACCGTGCAAGCTATTCAAGCAATGAAGGAAGTTACCGCTAGCCTCGTCGGTGCTGACGCTGGTAAAGAAATGGGTGTCTATTTCGACTACATCTCCTCTGGTTTGAGCTAATTGCTTTGAAAGCATTCAAAGCTTAGTTGTGACTAGGGTGTAGGTTGTCGAGTTCAGGTCTGGGAAGTTTAGAGTGAGTGTTAGGACGTTAAAGGCTTAGTCTTTGGCTTTGACGAGCTAGTATTGACTCTCGGCTCCCAGACTTCGATATAAATAACAACCAAAAAATGAGAAAATCAGATTAGCTAATCTCAACCAACTCAGGAGAAACAAACCCATGCGGATGTTTAAAATTACTGCCTGTGTTCCTAGCCAAACCCGTATCCGGACACAGCGGGAGCTACAAAACACCTATTTTACAAAGTTAGTTCCCTATGACAACTGGTTCCGCGAACAGCAACGGATTATGAAAATGGGTGGCAAAATTATCAAAGTTGAGCTTGCCACAGGCAAAGCTGGGCTGAATGCCGGATTAAAGTAAATTTAACGACGCGCCTCTCAAGCCCTGTTTTTAGAAAGAGGGTTTGAGAGGCGCGTCAAACTTTAGTTGTATAATTTCCCCAGAATGAATTTAAGGCTACTGATTCCGTTTATCGACCCTGATGTGCGGGAATGGTCTTTGTTAGCTCGGTTGTTGCGGTGGCTGACGTTCCTGTGGCTGTTTATGGGGTTGGTAGTTCTGTTCTCGGCTTCGTATCCTAATGGGGATGCCAATTATGGGGATGGGCTGTACTACTTCAAGCGACAAGTGCTTTGGGTGCTGCTGGGCTTAGTGGTATTTAACGTGGTGGTGTATTCTCCCCTGCGTTATGTGCTGGGGATGGCTCACTGGTTTGTGATACTGCTGTTAGTGTTTATTTTTATCACCCTGATTCCGGGACTAGGAACCACAACCAATGGTGCTACACGCTGGCTAGCTTTGGGACCAATTCCGATTCAACCGTCAGAGTTGATTAAGCCTTTCCTGGTGCTACAGAGTGCTCGCATTTTTGGGCAGTGGGAGCGACTGCCTTGGAAAGTGCGCTTTACTTGGCTGGGAATTTTCTGCTGTGTACTGCTGGGAATTTTGCTACAGCCTAACTTAAGTACGACAGCGCTGTGCGGAATGACAATATGGCTGATAGCTTTGGCATCTGGACTGCCTTATTCTTATTTGGGAGGTACAGCGCTAAGCGGGGTGCTGTTGGCAACTATCAGTATTAGCGTCAAGTCATATCAGCGACGCCGAGTGTTATCGTTTTTGAATCCTTGGGGAGATCCCATGCACGATGGGTATCAGCTAGTTCAAAGTTTGCTGGCTGTTGGTTCTGGCGGTACCTGGGGGGCAGGTTATGGTTTGTCGCAACAGAAGTTGTTTTATTTACCGATCGAATATACAGATTTTATCTTTGCGGTATTTGCCGAGGAGTTCGGCTTCGTCGGTTCGATGTTGTTGATGCTACTGTTGATGAGTTATGCAACGTTGGGACTACTGGTTGCCATCAAGGCTAGGCATCCTGTTCATCGGATGGTAGCGATCGGAGCAATGATTTTAATGGTGGGGCAGTCTTTACTAAATATTGGGGTTGCCACGGGTGCTTTACCCACAACTGGTTTACCTTTGCCATTGTTTAGTTATGGGGGCAATTCCATGATTGCCAGCTTGATGGCAGCAGGGTTACTGATTCGGGTAGCGAGAGAGAGTAGTGAGGCAAAAGTTGTGTCTTTGCAAGGACGACGCCCAGCAAAATAATTATTGAAGCAGAAAGCAAACCGTTTGGCGGGAAGCAGATATACCTGGTACTCTCTCCGCATCGTACAGAAACTCAGTGCGATTGCCCTTCTCATCAATTATAGCAGTCTGGTTCCCTGCCCCGTCGTACTCAAAGTTCATCACATAGGCCAAGAAATAAGGAAAAGCATACTCCTCATCACCTTTTTTTTCGGCAACAGACGCCAATTCCAGAGTATCCTTTTTCTCCAGTTTTCGCAACACAACAAAAAAAAGCTCTCACTGATAGAGATAGCCACACATTTTGATAGAATTTTCTATGTTTATCATTAATTCATAATTGTCAGAATCTATTATAGAGATTTCACTCTTGTCAATACTTGTTGAAATTCGCCTTAGTAGTTCTTTCCATTCACCCAAGAAACCATTAACTGTAGTCTCTAATTTGCTACAATTAGACGAAAGTAAATCATCTAAATTACCAGTCACACTATTCCAGTTAGCTAAAATAGATAAATTTCCATTAGACCACGATAAATTCCATTTTGCATTAAATGTATTTGAACCAAAAGATGTTTGGTGATAGCCTTTATCCCGCTCTAAAAGATTAGAAAACATAGGCAAAAGGTCATCAACAATTACACTTATATCATATTTATAGCAAATTGGAATGTAAGTATTATTCCAGACAATAATTGCTTTCTCCGTGTTCATAGGAAAAATAGTTTGAATTGCTTCTGACAGATCGCTTGCAGTTTCACCAGGGGAATACAAAAATACGGGATTACAAACTTGGACACAGAAATCCATAATACTACTCCATTTATCTAGGTAATGGATATGCGTGAACCTTGCCATTAGGATAAACTTTTACAAACACCTGTGTAGCTTTAACAATAGTTCCATCAGGCATATAAATAATTGATGAATTGTCAGGTGGTAGTGGAAAAATGCCTTGTTTTCCTGGTCCCAAAGTTTCTCCTATAATTACTGCAACATCTATATCAGCTTGGCTACCGAACTGTCCTTGAGGTTGTTCGGGTTATCCGACAGCACCACATCGCCAACTTGTATTTGTTCGATCAGTTTTTCCCCGTCAGCCATTTTATCACTTTTTCGGATTGCTCCCTCTTTAATCGGTAAAGGCATTCTCCTGACTCATGTTCATGGATTTTCAGCATCAGGATCGATACCTAATGCCCGGAGTTGCTCTGCTAGTTTTGCGGCTGTTTGCTCTGCTTGTTCAGCTCTTTGTTGCTCTAGTTTAGCTTTTTCATCACCAATCAGTAATAAATTCCCCTCCGAATCCCACCAGCGTAGCCAGAGTTGCTCTTTAAGATTCTGATAGGTTCCCAGCCAAAGTCCCAATTCCACCCCTAGAGAGCCAATCAGATAACGACCGTGTTCGTTAGGTTCTAACTTATGATAATAAGGAGGGTACCAGCGATAAACTTCTAGCTTGGCATTATTAACTTCATAAATGGCGTAAGAGAAACTTTTCATAACCCACTCATAGATCCAAAATTTACCTTGGTAGGGAGTTCGATCGCGTTCTTTGTCTCCATTCCCAGTAGGAAATTCTAAAATAACGGCAGGCGTAAAAAGATCTCGCCACAATATATAAGAATTACGAATTTTTCCATCTAAAGTGGGTGATACATTAGGCACATAAAACCAATCTGGAGCTTCTGCTGCTCTTTCCGGCCGATCTAGCTGCCAATAAATCGCGCAATTGTGCCCAATACCATATTGTCCATCTGGATGTAACTTCTGTAATACTGGCCCAAGAGAGTCAGTTAAAATCAGGCTTTGGAGATGTTTATAGAAGTTAGTCTCAAATGTCCCATAAGATTCCGGTAGTTGGATGAGATCGATAGGTGGTAATGGTAGATCTGGATCTTGTGGAGTTGTTTCAGTCATAGTCTTATTATGTTGAGCGATCTTTAAACAGGTAAAGTTATCTAAAAAAAACTGGGAAGCCCAAAACCACCGCGATAAATCCTGTGGATGTAGGGCGACACGGTGATGTCAATCACCTATAGACTTAGCCAAGCCAAATCTCCCGCGTTTTAACCGGGAGAGTGTCAACAACTTTAGGCATCGGGATTGATGCCTAAGGCACGAAGTTGCTCTGCCAGTTTTGCTGCTTTTTCCTCTGCAAGTAAGGCACGTTGCCGTTCTTCTTCGGCACGTTGTTGTTCTTCTTGGGCACGTTGTTGTTCTAAGTTGGCACGTTGCCGTTCTTCTTGGGCACGTTGTTGTTCTAAGTTGGCACGTTGCCGCTGTTGTTCGGTACGTTGTTGTTCTAAGTTGGCTCGTTCATCCCCAATCAGCAACAGGTTACCCTCTAGATCCCACCAACGCAACCAAAGTTGCTCTGGGTTATTCTGATAAGTGCCCCGCCACAGTCCCAACTCTACACCAA
>CASBRB010000258.1 GCA_949127975.1 Oscillatoriales cyanobacterium PMM_0019
ACAATTCCAATCAGAGCCAAATTTAACTCGGAGGAATCAGCGTTTTGGCAACATCAGTGTCAAAATGCCAACAGTCTGATTAATTGTGCCATTTACCATGTTCGTCAAACTCATTATACATTCAGAGACTAAAACAACTTTGCACAGAATATGGAATTATTTTGACAGTGACAGAGGAATCATATACCTCAAAAGCTTCATTTCTAGATGATGATTTTCTGCCCTTACTGGGTGAGAAACCCCAACAGTGGTCTTCTTGTTCCATCGCTAAGGAGGGAATGAGAAAGAACACCGATTGATCCTGCTGTGGTGTTCCCGACAGGTGGAGGCAGAGCCTCCAAACAGCATTCCCAGGCAGAGCCTGGGAACGATAAAGATACTGCAAACCCAGTTTCGCAGGAGAAACTGGGTTGCTCAAGATGAACCTTTGAGAGCAAAAATTGCTAGCAAATAGCAGCCATTGTTAAAGATGCTGGAATTTCAAGAGTTTTATTTTTGGTTGTTTGCTGAATCTGACTATTATCGGTTTTTTCCTTACCGGATTCGGCAACTAGCCCAGGGGCAGCTAAGTTGTCGCTTTTGTCGATACAAAGGCGATCGCATGGTATATGATCTGAAAGTATGGCGCTTGCCATCATCCCAGTGTGAATTTCCAGAACCGCCTCTGGCAGCGCTTCAAACACTAGGCGTTGCCCCGGAAACACTACCCGCTCAAAGTACCAGTTGGAAATGTTGGTGATTCGCGCAACCTGAATGTTGTTCGTAGCATTGACATAGCAGCAGAGAAGGGAACCATTGTTATCAGAAGGGACGGGATCGAGAATCTGAGCCATAAGTGCCGAGGGCTTTGCGCCACAATCTAGGGTTACATTAAGAATCGTAACAAGAGCGATCCCCGTTTGTTGTAACCCCGACTACCAAATAAATACTCATTAGCATTTTTTTGGGAAAATCTATCTTTAGATATAGTGAAGTTTTGTTACATATAATACAAATGTCGGGCAAGTGACCGTGCGCAGTATAATGAATTATCCCTACTGCCCAATCGATCCCAGTCAGTGGTATCGTTAAATATATATAAGACCCAGCTTGAGCATAATTTAAAAAAGCTTTAGGCATAGCCAACTACAGCGCTTTTCTAGAGCGCCAGTAGCAACAGCAATGGTAAATCCCGAACCCGTGATGGCAAATCGAATTCTTTACGTCCGGCTTCCCTGCAATCCCATTTTTCCAATAGGGGTTGTGTACCTGGCAGATCATGTTCATAAGCTCTTTCCAGACGTGGAACAGCGCATTTTTGACCTAGGCACGGTACCACCGCTGGATTTTGCCAGTGCCCTGGATGCCTGTGTAGACGAATTCAAACCCACACTCCTAGTATTTTCCTGGCGAGACATCCAGATTTATGCCCCAGTGGGAGGCAGAGGTGGGAACCCACTCCAACACGCCTTTGAATTCTACTATGCCAGAAATCCTTTGATAAGATTGCGGGGAGTAATGGGTGGACTGCGGATTACCACAGCCTACTACAAGGAACTCTGGGGCAACTTGGGGTTAATCAAACGGGGATTGAAACAAGCTCAGAAGTACCATCCCGACGCCCGCATGGTGGTTGGTGGTGGCGCTGTGAGTGTGTTTTACGAGCAGCTTGGTAAAAGTCTGCCCCAGGGGACGATTATATCAGTAGGTGAAGGAGAGACGCTGCTGGAAAAACTCCTACGCGGGGAAAATTTTCAAGCTTCGGAACGCTGTTATGTGGTAGGAGAAAATGTGCCACGCTCACGCATGATTCACGAACCTCCCACCCCACTAGAGAAAACCGCCTGTATATACAACTATATTGAAACAATCTGGCCAGAGTTTCAATATTACTTGCAGGATAAAGATTTTTACGTCGGAATACAAACTAAGCGGGGTTGTCCACACAACTGCTGTTACTGCATCTACACAGTGATTGAAGGCAAACAGGTGCGGATTAACCCTGCTGATGAAGTTGTAGCAGAGATGCGCCAACTTTACGATCGAGGTATCCGCAACTTTTGGTTTACTGATGCCCAGTTTATCCCGGCACGGAAATTTATTGATGATGCCGTCGAACTGTTGCAGAAAATCCTTGATGCTGGCATGGATGACATCCACTGGGCTGCATACATCCGGGCAGATAACTTAACGCCCCAGTTGTGCGAGTTGATGGTAAAAACTGGGATGAATTACTTTGAAATCGGCATCACTAGCGGTTCCCAGGAACTGGTGCGGAAAATGCGGATGGGCTATAACCTGCGGACGGTGTTGCAAAACTGTCGCGACTTAAAAGCGGCTGGTTTCAATGACTTGGTTTCAGTCAACTACTCGTTTAATGTCATTGACGAGCGCCCAGAAACGATTCGACAGACGATCGCTTATCATCGAGAGTTAGAAAAAATATTTGGTGTAGATAAGGTTGAACCTGCTATCTTTTTTATAGGTCTGCAACCGCACACGCACCTGGAAGAATATGCCTTTGAGCACAATATCCTCAAACCTGGCTATAATCCCATGAGCCTGATGCCCTGGACAGCCAAGAAGTTACTCTGGAATCCAGAGCCATTAGGTTCCTTGTTTGGTGAAGTTTGCCTGCAAGGCTGGCGGCAAAACAATCATGACTTTGGTCGTGAAGTTATGAAAATATTAGAAGAGCGACTGGGTTGTGCTGATTTGGAATCAGCCCTCAACGCCCCAATACAAACCTCAGAAAAACAGAAATTAGTCATTAGTCATTAGTCATTGGTCATTATTTTTTTTTGTGACAAATGACAAATGACAAGTGATAAGTGACAAATGACAAGTGACAATTAAAATGTTAAAAGACTCAATTTTACAAAAGCTGGCGGACGCCCATAAATCTGGGATTAGACCAATACGGCTTGGGGTTTATTACAAAAATACCCTGGTTGCCCTGTGTCATGCTCTGGAAGATAGTATTCTAACCTCTAGCAGTTCACCATTAGTAATTGCAGCTTTTCAACGGGGGAAATGGTATCTGCAAGAGGCAGAGCGTTATCGAGATATTGCCGAACAGGCGCGTCAAGTTGTCATCATGGCAGCACTGGATACCGGCTTTGCTGAACACTCCACCACAGAGCATCCAAATGTAAAATTAGTAAGTTTGCCCGCTAGCGATCCCGTAGCCCAGGAGTGGCACTTAATCATTATGTCGCCGACATACACAGCAATGGTATTATGTCAAGAGTTATCAGATGCAGAATATGAAGCTGACGGGCTGCCAGAGTCGGATTTGGAGCGGAAATTCTACGGGTTTTGGACGTTTGAAGCAGGATTGGTGCAAGAAGTAGTAGAATTAGCGATCGACCATATCGCTAGGTACAACCCAGAACTACAAGAAACCTTAACCAACCACGTCAAAGCGATAGCCAGCGTCAAAGCCGCAGAACCAGATAAACTAGATGCGATCGTCTGCCGCGTAGTAGAATATCTCCATAGCAGCGAAATAGATTTAGTCAAACTAGGTGCTATCCACCACCAGAACATTCTGGAACACAACCTACTTTCTAACGAATTACAAGCTTTTTTACGCATGGCACAGCTAATTGATTTAGCTGACACCAATAATCCTATGGCAGCAGCAGAAGTTGCAGCAATAGCTGAAACGATGGGGCAACTATTGGAGCTACCAGCATGGCAAATTAAGCGATTGCGTTTAGCGGGGTTACTTCACCGCCTCAGTTACTTACCAGGAGCAGAAAATACGATCGCTCCTGGAATGTCGATGCACTATCAACAAGAAGCACCCAGTTGTCCCTTAACCTGCCCCCTGCTTCCCGCAGCTCAGGCATTACGAACCATGCCACAGTTACGCGCTATTGCGCAAATTATTACCCACCAAAGCGAGTGGTGGAATGGTACTGGCTCTCCAGCAGGGTTAATCGGTAGAGAAATTCCCTTAGAATCGAGAATTTTAGGACTGGTAGCAGAGTTTCAGCAGCGAGTGACTCAGTTGCAGGCGAAACATCCCGACACAGAGGAGAATCTCTCTCAATCCTTAGCAGAGTGTCGGCAAGATCAAGGCACTCGCTGGGACTCTAAACTGGTAGATATGCTAGCTTTATTAGTCGCAGGGATGCAACAGGGCTTAACATTGCCAGTGATGCAGCCTAAAATCGTATCTAGTATATGGTTGCTAGATGAGCAGCAAAATCGCGAAACAGAAATTACAGAACAAATGAGCTCCTACGCAAATGATTGATATTGAAGCAATACGCAAAGGTGTACTAAAACATTTACCGGGAGTCAATCTAGAAGATGAAGAATTCCCAGGTGTTGACTTGCGTCGGATTAATCTTGCTGGAGCTACCTTGGTAGGAACGAATTTTTCCCACGCTAATCTCGAAGGTGCGCGTCTAGAAGGAGCTAACCTGCTCGGCGCTCAGTTGGTAGCAGCAGACTTACGGGCAAATTTACTAGGAGCCAACATGATGCAAGCTGACTTAAGTGGTGCTGACTTGCGTGGCAGTAACCTGCGAGGTGCCAACTTAATGGGGGCAAAACTTACCAAGGCGTTTTTTACTGGTGCTTTCTTAAGTGGTGCCAATTTAATGAGCGTCAACTTGCAGGGAGTAGACTTGCGCGGTGCAGACTTACGGGGTGCAAATCTTAACGGTGCCAATCTCCAGGGCGCAGACTTGAGTCAAGCAGATTTGCAAGGAGCTAGTCTGAGCCAAGCGAATTTAGAAGAGGCAAACTTGCGTGGTGCTAATCTGGCTGGGGCGAATTTAACTGGGGCAAATTTACTTTGTGCTGAGTTAGAAGGTGCTAATTTGACTGGAGTAAACCTCCAGAGGACTTGTTTGGTTGGTACGGCGCTGGAGGAGATGGCTTTTTGACAGTTCGTAGGGGCAATCCTGTGGTTGCTCCTATATATGTTTAAGTCCTGATTAAGGTTTTATTTTTAATCGCATTGCGACGCAAAGGAATGCGCAAAGGTACGCAGAGGAATTTCACTTTGGTTAAGAAGTAAGCTAATATAAATGCGATATGGAGGCTTGTCTTATGATTCAAACAACAAAACTTGACTCACCTAAAGAATTCGTTGGAACTTGGGAAGAAATTGAGAATACTCACTCAGAGGAACTCGCTGGACGTAGGGTGCGCGTTAAGGTTCTTCCTAATGAAACACAAGCAAATCCCAATTCGACAGAAATCACTACCCCGACTATTTACCCATCTGATATTGAATCTCTAGAACGGTTATACACTTTTCGGAAGCCAACAGATGTCTTAAAGTTTCTGGCAAAATATCCGTTTCTAGTTCCCCTCGTGCTAGAAGCACACGGCTATATTCGCAAACACTTTCCAGATTCACCGCTGTTTCTACAATACGTTCCAGATCCAGAGATTGACGACCCCCAACTGGTAGTCTACATTGTTACCAAGCTCGAACCAGAGGAAGCGATCGATAGAATGGATGAATTCGATGCAGACTGGTATCGGAATTACCCAAACCAAGACCAAGGGAAGATGTTTTTTAATTTAGATAGATTAGACGATGAATTTTAGCTGGTCACAACAACCAGTGTATCTCGATACGCCTTCAGATAAGTAGTTAGGGTTCGGCTCGCCTCCTCATCCAAAATGCGATCGCACCCAAAAATAACAACCCCATCACTCCAGCTAGCGGATTTTGATCGACGCCTGTAACCCAGTTAGAAACCCGATCGGTATATTTTACCAAATTCCCTACATTAATAATATAGTAGCCCCACACCAAACCCGCGTGCAAACCAATCGATATTCCGAGGCGTCCCCCATGCCCTCGTTTTGCCCAAACTAGCGTCAACCCTAGTAACAATAATCCTGGAAATTTAGGAAAAGTGCGGATAGTCTCTGCAATTGGTCGAATAAAGCTAAAATGCAGCACAGCAAATGTCAGGGCGTCTGCCCACAGAGCTACACGAGGACGATAATCCCGTTGTAACTCATCGAGCAGCCAGCCCCGAAATACCAGTTCTTCTGCCAAACCAATTAACAGAGCGCTGAGTAATCCTTCTAAAATCACTCTGGGCAAAAATCCGGATGCTGGTTTCCACACCACCCAACCCAGCAACCCCTCTACACCGAATAAACTCAGGGTGAGCAACAAGCCGATGCTCAACCCAGCTAGCAACTCTAAGCCATTGGTTCGCGTTCTTTCCAAACCATAGCTTCTAAACAGTTGGGATTTTCGGTAGACTTTCTTGTTCCAAAATCTGAGCAACAAGAGAAACTCCCCGAACAGTAGCCCCATTGTTAAGATGATAACTAGGTTGCGATCCTTGCCCAACAAGGAAATTGGTGCCGCAATAGGCACCCAGAGCAAAAGCAAAGTTGCCATAAACAAACCCAGCCTTATCGGGGCAGGGTAGTTGGCTAGACTAACAAAGTTTATTTTCAACAACCTCTATTCATCCGGTTCAATAGTGCTAGTCAAACCGTGATTTTTCAATGTTTCACAGTAAAACTCAGCATGTTCTTGAGCGCAGGTAATTACTAAAGCAATACCACTATGATGGGCTTCCATCATGATGCTGACGGCTTGAGGTTGCGTCAGACTAGGCACCGTCGTCATCAAAACTTGCACCACGTACTCCATTGGGTTGAAGTCGTCGTTATGGAGCAAAACACGATAGCGGGGTGCGAGCTTACGGGATGTTGAACGCTTTTCAAGAGTCTCAACAGACAAGGCTCTACCTCTTTTTCATTTACTTCTAAGGATTTTTAGCATTACACTAAGAACTTATCCGAAAAATCCTACTCTGTCCTCCCAGCGTAGCAAAAAATCTGGTAGGAGCAATACCTATTTGGCTGCCCCCTGATGCTTCGCCCATGCTCAGCATGGCATGAGATAAAATTATGCACAAGCACTTTTCGGATAAGGTCTGTCTAATTGTAGCATCTTGTTGATGGTAAGATAAAAAAGTTAACTTTACTTAACCTTTGCGTCTTCTATGCAGGTTAGCCAAAAAGCCCTCACCGCCCCGATTCCAGGCACATATTGGCAGTGGCGGGAGCAGTCAATCTACTACGTCCGAGCCGGAGAGCGGCAAGCAGGACGCCACCCGCTATTATTAATACATGGTTTTGGTGCCTCTACTGACCACTGGCGCAAAAATATCTCTGGGCTGGCTCAGGATTTTGAGGTTTGGGCAATTGACTTGTTGGG
>CASBRB010000259.1 GCA_949127975.1 Oscillatoriales cyanobacterium PMM_0019
ATATATAGAGGCAGTGCGTAAGTCCTGAGTCATAAAGAATATCTATCAGTTCGTAGTAAGGGCTTTAGCCCTGATCTGATGGTAGCAGTCCTCACTACGAGATTTTAATTATATGTTACTTAGCCGATCGCGTAAATACCGATCGTACAAATAGCAGCGCGGACTGCAATAGTTGCCATCAAGCTTAACTAGCCCCATACTATTTAACTTAAACGCCAGATCCGATCGCAATCGCACTCTAGACGCACTACAAACCTCTCTCATCCCCTCTAACAATTCTGGATACTTTTCTAAATTCCATAAGTGGCGGCGGAGATGATCGCTATATATCCCTGTTTCTGTAGTAGCTTCTTGAACTAATTGCTCTAAGGTAACATCCTGACGGGCAATATGATACATCGCCAGTTGCACTAAATAAGGATGCCCTCCCACTAAAGCTATCAATTTTTCAAATTGGGCAGCATTCCAAGCTAATTTATGCCGTTCAGCTAACTCTTGCACCTGCTGTAAGTTAAACTCTGGTAATTCGATCGGCAACCCCACATTAAAAGGAGATTTATTGATATCCAAGGGAATATAAACTTCTGTGGAGTGAACCACCACCAAGCGAAATTTTTTCCAGAGAGCCCGCCGCTTGGCTTCTTCATGCAACGCTCGCAACAACCCGAAAAAATCGTCAGCAATTTCTGGGGATTCAAAAACTCGATCGACTTCATCTAACCCCAATGTCAGAGATGTAGAAATTTCTGGCAACACATACTGCTCAAAGTATGCCTTGCAACACTGGTTGCCGCCAATAATTTCTGCTAAATGCCAACACTTCGTTAACTGCTCCAGCATTCCCAACTCTTGCCCAATGCTGGCACAAAACCACTGTAAAAATACTTCTGAGTTAGTAAAAATTCTTTTATTAGCTAGCTGAAAGCTTAATGCTATGGTTTTCGAGCCCAAACTTTCTGCGTGATAGAGAATCCTAGCTAGTAGTGAGGTTTTTCCCATCTGCCTGGGGGCTTTGATGCGGATGAGTGCCCCAGGCTGACTTATAGTCTCATAACAGCGTTCTTCGATGGGGGAACGTTCAATATAAAAGCGCGAAGCTATATCTACTTGCCCCTCTGGTAATTCTGGTGCTGCATAAGGCAGTGGTTGCCCACTACACAATTCTGGACTGGGGGTAATCTTAGACCAGTTTACAGCCAATTCATGGTCAGCACTTAGGGAGGTACGCCCTTGTGCGATCGCGCTCTTGACTTCTGACACTATAGTTAAGGTATCCCCTTCGCCACGCCATTGCCAAGGCTGAATTCCCTGTAACAGTGTTCTCAAATCAAATGATGTGGATGGGGGTAAATTTACCCAGATTGGTAAAATTGCAGGCTTTTGTGGGGTGATATGGTGCAATTCCAACGCCAAATGCACCTCGGCTAATACCATTTCGCTGACGGCAGCTTCCCCCGACAACAACAGCAGTAAGTAATCGCAAAACTGTAAAAATTCTTTGGCTGGAGTATTTTTAGCTACAAGGAAGACTTCGTAACTAGCCGTAATCAAGCCTTGCTGCAACTGCCGAACGAGTTGGAAGTCTTGAGAGCGATTGCTAATCAAAACTTTAGGCACTACATCTACATTGGGCAGATTGTTTGGATGAGGTTTAGCATCAAGATCGGCGATATTGCGCCACTCTTGACCTAATAACGCACAAATTTCTCGAAAATTCACAAAATCAACAGGTTTGCCATTGAGGAAGCTGCTGACGGTGGATTGGGAGATCCCTAAATCTTCAGCAAGGAGTTTCTGGCTAGGGAAGCCATTTCTGAGGAGAGAGGATTTAAGTGTGGGTATGTACTGTTGACGCACCCTTAGCGATCGCGGCATTATTTGAATATGGAAATTCTCAAAGGGATTGTTTAGATAATTTAGTTATCCAGATCTGAGAGGTTAATTCCTAGGGTTCTGAGCTGCTCAGCTAGTTTTTGGGCTCTAAGTTGTTCTTGTTCTAATTGGGATTCAGCTAGGGTGGCTCGTTGCTGCTCCTGCTGGGCTCTAAGTTGTTCTTGTTCTAATTGGGATTCAGCTAGCATGGCTCTAAGTCGTTCTTGTTGGGTTCGTTGCCGCTCCTGCTCGATTAACTCCTCTGGTGCTGCTAATTTATTCCCCTCACCGTCATACCAGTACAACCACTCTCTCTGCCAATCGCCAAATCTCCCCTGTTCTCGTCCAATTCCTAAGCCGATTTCCGGCATCCACACTGGCTCTCCGGTTTGTCGCACATATTCCCCTGCGACTAATTTATACACTTCAAATGGTTGATGTTTCTGTCTACGCCAATGTTCTGGGTTGTAGATTACGTAATACAACACCCCTAAAGAGGCATATTTTTCGAGCTTTTCGTCATATTCCCCATTATATTTATACGATACTACTTCCAGGGCTAGGCTGGGTACCACATAATTTTCTTCCCAGAGTACGTAACTTAAACGCCCATGTTCTCCCTTGCGCCGCTCTACTTGCAAGCTGAGAAACACATCTGGTACTATTGGTGTAGGATGCTCTTGTCCTGGTATATAGTAAATCCCCATATCTACTCCAAAATACCAGTCCATTCGTTCTGACCAGACTAAAGCTAGGATGGCGAGTAGGAGGTTGGGAATCAGGTTTTGTAGTTCGTTATCCACTGGAGTCTCGTCCGAGTCGGGTAATTCTCTTGCCGATGGCAAATAGGTTGATGGGTTGTAGTCTAGCATGATGGCTCAGACCAATGATTAGTTATTTCTAGTATAGTTCGCAACGATCGCGCGAGGTATTATCGAGTTAAAAGACAGGGGTGAGCTTCATTGATTTTTTTAGTCCGTTTTAACGGACTTGAGCTATAAGCCATCGGGAAAGAACCGGTGGTGGGCTGGTGTCAAACGTTAAGGTAGACAGGACTGTCGATTACCATTTTTCCTCTGCTTAGAGTGACAATCAGTTATTTGAACGACTCCCAGATGCCCAACCCTGGATTGTCCGCATTGGACATCGGGCAGTTCATCGTTTCGGTACACGGAGCCTCGCTTGAGGCATTGAGGTAGATAAAGTCGAGCGGTTGAGCGAGGTCTAACTACTTAATTTCTGGAGTTTAGACCCAGTTAAAGAGGATGGGCTAATCAAAGGTAGCGATCGCTTCGGTGTCAATCTAGTAAATTAACGAGGATGCGGAGCAAGTCTTCGACATCAGCAGGAACGCGATACATGTTTAAGTCTTGAGTCACCAGGCGAGTTTTGCGGTTATAAGTCCCAAACTGCCAAATAGTCCCGGTAGAAACAGCCCCTTTTAAGATAGCTTGCTCTAAGTCTGAGTCTAACCATCGATCTAATGCTATAAATTCGACAGCTAATTGTACGAATCCGCGCTCTAAGTCTTCATTTTTCGCTTCAATAACCAGCACGGTTTGCTGAGTTTGCAGAAAATAATCTAGGGAGCCTCTTAATTGGTTGCTAACTATAACCGGATATTCAACGCTCAAGGTGGCTTCTGTGTAGTGCAGAACATCTATTAGGACGGGGGCAATCAGGAATTCTCGACGGGCGGCTTCGCTCGTCAGAGTTAACCGGGGTAGGCATTCTTCAATGCGTTGTTTCAAATCTGTCAGGCGATCGAGGTGGCGTTCAGAACGAGTAAATTCCAGATTTTTTTTCTGGAGATTTACTTCAAAGTAAGCTAGAATGTCTTGCGGAGCGAAGTTTAGTTTAAAGTAGTCAGCAAAGGTATAAGACTGTTCGGGCTGGATGATATTTTTTGACATAAGTTATATCCTGGAGTCAAAGTGGGTTGAGCCGTGTTTACTTACCTGGACTCGGCATTGGCATCGCGATCGCCAAGTCGATGAGAAGTCGATAAGTTCTCACGCAAAGTCAATCAAGAACTCACATAGCCACCCATTTTAATAGTACATAGCAAGGCTCTGAGTCAGCGTGAATGTACTTTAGAGGAGGTTAATGTGTTGCTGAGTTCTAGCTTAATTTGGGTACTGGCACAGATTAGTATACCAGGCTTCACACACAATCCGCTTTTGCTTTTGTTCTGGTTCGGTAGCGGAGCGCTCCTGTGCTTGGTAGAGCTGTTACTACCAAAACCTCTGGCAAAACACTTCAAACTGGTACCCCTGACTATGGGAGTTGTTGCCTTCATCGAAGCGTTCCTGTTGTGGAGGGCTAATTACATCCCACCATTTAACTTGCAGGTAATCTATTGGATGTTTCTGTCCACAGCCTGCGTTATCTGGGTGCGTCCTATGGTACTCAAGCGCAAAAAGTACAAGGTTCCAGAGGCGGCTGAAGCCAAGACTTTAACCGAGATTTTACCAGGGCAAAGAGGACGAGTTGTCTATGAAGGCAGTTCTTGGCAAGCCTGCTGTGACGATCGCTCACTAGCGATTCCTCCCAACCAAAAAGTTTACGTTCTGCGTCGAGAAGGAAACACCTTAATTGTAGCACCAGACAATCTGTTTAATTCTTGAACTTGGTAATTAATTAGGAGACTTATCATGGAATTGTTTGTCTTTTACTTTACTTTTTTCGTAGCTATAGCTACAACTTCTGTATCAGCTAGCGTCAAAATTGTCAAACAAGGGGACGAAGCATTAGTAGAGCTTTTGGGTAAATATAATGGCAAAAAACTGGAACCCGGACTTAACTTTATCATTCCTTTCATCGAACAAATAGCATACAAAGAAACTGTCCGGGAAAAAGTTTTAGAGATTCCACCTCAAAATTGTATCACCCGCGACAACGTATCGATTAGTGTTGATGCGGTAGTCTACTGGCGGATTATGGATGTAGAGAGAGCCTATTATAAGGTGCAAGATCTCCAGGCAGCAATGGTAAATTTAGTGCTGACTCAAATTCGAGGTGAATTGGGCAAATTAGAACTCAATCAAACCTTCATCGCGAGGACTGAAGTAAATGAAATGCTGCTGCGGGAGTTAGATATTGCCACTGAACCTTGGGGAGTAAAGGTGACGCGGGTGGAACTGCGAGATATTGTTCCATCTAAAACAGTGCAGGGTTCGATGGAATTACAAATGTCAGCAGAACGGAAAAAGCAAGCAGCAATTCTCACCTCTGAAGGGGAACGGGAATCAGCAATTAATACTGCTAGAGGTGAAGCCGAAGCACAAATTCTCAACGCAGAATCCCGCCAGAAAATTGCAATCTTAGATGCGGAGGTGCAACAAAAGCAACAAATTCTCAAGGCTCAAGCCACAGCCGCAGCAATGGAAATTATTGCCAAAAAGCTTAATAGCGATCCCAAAGCTGCCGAAGCACTCCAGTTTTTAACCGCACAGAACTACATGGATATGGGGATAAAAATTGGCAGTAGCGTCAGTAGCAAAGTGATGTTTATCGATCCCCACAGTATCCCAGAAGCCTTACAAGGAATGCGCTCAATCGTAGGAGAAGCGACAAACGGACACTTGCAGAACATTTCAGGACTGTAGCAGACTGGGCATATATAGGGGCAACCCACCCCTAGCCCCTCCCGGC
>CASBRB010000260.1 GCA_949127975.1 Oscillatoriales cyanobacterium PMM_0019
ATTGCTACTGCTAGGACTGAATTTTATCCTTACCCGGCTGCTAATCCAGAAGTGGAGGCGAGTTCGATTCGTCAAGATCTTTATCGGCGAGATTTTACTATCAACGCTTTGGCTGTGAGACTCAAAGCTCCCCGTGCAGGTGAGTTACTAGATTTTTTTGGGGGATTACTCGATTTACAACAGCGGCAAATTCGAGTTTTACACGCTAACAGCTTTATTGAAGATCCGACGCGCATCTATCGGGCGGTACGGTTTGCTGTGCGGCTGGGATTTGAGATTGAACCCCAGACGGAAGGTTATATTAGATATGCGATCAATAGTGGAATATACGATCGATCCCTACTAGAGAATCACAAAGCCCCAGCCCTACAAACCAGACTGAAAGCGGAACTAAAATACATTTTACAGGCTCCTTATTGGGCAAAAGCGTTGCAAATGTTGGCGTCTTTAGGAGCGCTTAAGTGTATTCATTCCACCCTAGAGTTGGATGAGGATCTATGGTGGCAGGTGCGTCTGGTAGAGCGCTGGTTGCGACGTTTCGATCCTGAAAAAACTCTAAGTCACTGGCAGATGCGATTGGAAGTTTTAATTGCTCACTTAAATGCAGAATATCGCACCCAGGTAACCACAAATCTCCAGTTACTTGCGGACAGTATTGAACGGTTGCAGCATCTAGAGCAAGCCGAAGCGGAAGTTGTTGAGTCTTTGCCAAGGTGTAGGCTTCCCAGTGAAGTAGTACAACTGTTGCGCCAGTATCAATTACCAACTTTAATTTTGATTGCTGTACGTACTGGGCGTTCTATTCGGCGACAAATTTGGCGATACCTCACTGTTTGGGCTAATATTCAGGCCCCTGTGAATGGTAATGACCTGAAGGAATTGGGCTATAAACCAGGACCGCATTACAAGCAGATTTTAGATGCTTTATTGGCTGCTACACTGGATGGTGTGGTGCGATCGCGGGCTGACGCTGAGGCTTTTTTAGCAGCATATTTTTAACGCATCGTGAAATAAACATCTCCCTGGTGAATCAGTTCCTAAGACCGATCGCAGCAATATCAGAGGCACATCAGTTCCGATCTCAATTATCTCACGCTGCAACCAAGTGGGTACAGTCCATTGATGCTCCCGATGAAAAGACGCTGAGCGTTTGGACGATTATCAGGACTAGAGTGCCCGATCGCACCATCTGGCATGATAGAACAACATTGTAATTCTGGTTATTGATTTTTAAGTCGCCATGTGATTATAATATTAACAACGCCGTGGGACTCATGGTGTATGCACAGTTTGGCATAGTCGATAGACAGCCTGAGAACTGTACACAAAGGTAGATGACGAAAATTTAAGTTTCTTCTCTGCTATCGAGGCTCCCAGTATGCCGTCAGAGTTAGTGGGGGAAAACGTGAAAATTTGTTACAGTAAATCAGATGGGCAAAAAAAACGGTAGTTATGAGTAAAAACGTAGTTCATGCATTTTTTGTTGGCAGAGCCTTGGCAGAAACGCTGTACGAAAAATTAGAAGACTCCTTGACTAATGCCCTGAGTGAGTTGGGTAAGTTTGATGCTGAACAACGAGAGGTGTTGCGGCAATTCACCCAGCAAGTTATGGAACGAGCCGAGAGATCCCTTGAAGCCGAAGGGCTCGGACAAACCACAAACATTGATCATCAGGGTTCCCAGGCTGTAGACCTGCAAGAAACGATCGACGAACTAAGGGCAGAAATTGCTCGGTTACGTGCCGAGTTGCTGCGCTATCGCAACCGTACTACCTGAGATTTGCCATTCCGGAGGACTAAGCGACTATAATATTTAGCCCTCAAACCATCAAGACTGACTAAATTTCACCCATACCCTGAAACCACAGAATTAGGAAATTGAGTGTCTGTTATTCCCGACGATCCTGTCAAAACTAAGCGATACCCCCGACGTAGCTCCAAGCCTTCGCGGCTCTTGGGCAACGCTTTGCCAAATCCTATAGGCAAGCTTTATAACCAAAAGGCGTATCGGTGGAATAGCGAAAATTACTCCCGTCACCGTCGCTTCGTTGATATTTGGGCTTTTGTTTTAACTTTACTCTCTCAGCTATGGCTAGATAGCAAATCTTGGAGTTATCGGGGCGGAATTACGGACGCCAAAAAAGCTGCTCGACGCCGGACACAAGCCATTTGGATTCGAGAAACATTCCTAGATTTGGGACCAACCTTTATCAAGGTTGGTCAGTTGTTCTCTACCCGCGCTGATTTATTTCCCTCGGAATATGTAGAGGAACTTACTAAACTGCAAGACAAAGTTCCGGCTTTCAGCTATGAGCAAGTTGAGGCGATCGTTGAGCAGGATTTAGATAAGAAGGTTTCTCAACTGTTTCGCAGTTTCGATCCCATTCCTTTGGCGGCTGCTAGCTTGGGGCAGGTTCACAAAGCAAATTTACACAGCGGCGAAGAAGTTGTCGTCAAGGTACAAAGACCGGGTTTGGTAAAGCTATTCAACATTGACTTGGGGATTTTGAAAGGAATTACCCGTTACTTTCAAAACCATCCAGATTGGGGCCGTGGTCGAGATTGGCTGGGGATTTACGACGAGTGCTGTCGAATTCTCTGGGAAGAAATTGATTATATCCATGAAGGTCACAATGCCGATACGTTTCGCCGGAACTTTCGCGACCAAGATTGGGTACATGTGCCGCGCGTCTACTGGCGATATACCTCACCACGGGTGTTAACCTTAGAGTATCTGCCGGGGATTAAAATTAGCCACTATGAAGCCCTGGAGGCCGCTGGGATAGACCGGAAGCTCGTTGCACAACTGGGTGCTAAAGCTTACCTACAACAACTGCTCAACGATGGCTTCTTCCACGCCGATCCTCACCCAGGGAATATCGCTGTTAACCCTAATGGTGATTTAATCTTCTATGATTTTGGCATGATGGGACGGGTTAATCCCCTCACTCGTGAAAAACTGATGGATACGCTTTTTGGTATTGCCCAAAAAGATGGCGATCGAGTCGTGAAATCTCTGATAGAATTAGGCGCTCTAGCTCCAGCAGATGATATGGGTCCAGTACGGCGCTCCATTCAGTATATGTTAGATAACTTTATGGATAAGCCCTTTGAAGCCCAGTCGGTAAGTCAAATCAGTGATGACCTCTACGAGATTGCCTACGGTCAACCATTTCGCTTTCCGGCAACTTTCACTTTTGTGATGCGGGCGTTCTCGACTCTCGAAGGCGTCGGTAAAGGCTTAGACCCAGAATTTAACTTTATGGAGATTGCAAAACCCTTTGCAATGCAAATTATGACAAATGGCAATGGTGTTGATGCCAGCAGTGGCTTTTTGAGCGATTTGGGACGTGAAGCAGCTCAGGTGGGCAGGACAGCCTTGGGTCTGCCCCGGCGGATAGAAGATACAATTGATAAGTTAGAGCGGGGAGACCTGCGCGTTCGGGTACGATCTATAGAATCAGACCGAATTTTACGACGCATCAGTAGTATTCAGTTGGGAACCAACTATACTTTACTTATTAGTGCTTTCACTTTGTCTGCCACCATTTTGCTAGTTAATCATTATGTGTGGCTGGCAGTGGTGGTTGCTCTGGTGGCTTCCGCAGTAGGGGTAATTCTGATGCGCCTGCTGATGCGTCTCGATCGCTTCGATCGGATGCTGTAATTTCTCTATAGTTCTTGACATAAGTAGAAAGTTTATGATCTGCCGCTTCAGTGCCCTCACCGATCCGGGAATGGTTCGGTCTACCAATCAGGATGCCTACCACATTGACCAAAAGGGGCGTTTTTTTATCGTTGCCGATGGCATGGGAGGCCATGCAGGAGGGCAGGAGGCGAGTAATATCGCCACACAGGTAATTAGTTCTTACTTGGATAAGAATTGGCTATCGAATCAGGTATCACCAGCGATGCTGGAACAAGGGTTCTGGGCAGCGAATCAGGCGATTATTGAAGATCAATTTACACATCCAGAGCGTTCGGAGATGGGCACCACAGCCGTGATGGTGATGTTCCGGCAAAATCAGCCCTGGTATGCTTACGTGGGAGATTCTCGTCTCTATCGCTTGCGGGGCTCGGATTTACAACAGATTACTGAAGACCATACCTGGGTAGCACGGGCAATGAGAGGTGGCGATTTGACCAGCGAACAAGCCCGCGTTCACCCGTGGCGTCATGTGTTGTCTCAATGTCTGGGGCGTAAAGACCTGCGTCAGATTGATATCCAACCCCTAGACGTCCAAGTGGGCGATCGGCTATTACTATGCAGTGATGGGCTGACAGAAGAACTCTCCGATTCGGTGATCTCTTTATACCTCCGGTCCCACCCTGAAGACAACAAAGCAGCAGCAGCCCTCGTTGACGCAGCTAAAGATAAAGGCGGCAAAGACAATATTACCGTGGTAATTGTCACCATTGAAGCTTCGCGCAGGGAGTAGCCGCCGACTGCACGCCCTCAGTACTGAAAAGCCTTCCCGTCCTCTTTTACAGGACTTACGCACAGCCTTTATATATAGCGGGTAGGTAGGGGCAAACCCCCTGTGGTTTCCCCGATATATAGCGGGTAGGTAGGGGCAAACCTCCTGTGGTTGCCCCCGATATATAGCGGGTAGGTAGGGGCAAACCCCCTGTGGTTGCCCCGATATATAGCGGGTGAGTAGGGACAAACCCCCTGTGTGTGCCCAGTGTGCGTGTGTGCGTAAGTCCTCTTTTAGATAAACAGCTAAATCCTCATGAGTTTTAAAATACTTTTTCCCTTTTTCTTTTTCTGCCATCTTCTTTAATTTTGACCGCTCTCCTCTCCATCTTCCCACACTCCCACACTCCCCACACTCCCCAC
>CASBRB010000261.1 GCA_949127975.1 Oscillatoriales cyanobacterium PMM_0019
GGATCTAAACTTAGCTGATCGTATAGCTTTGCTAGGGCGACGACCAGAACTTTGGGGTCTTGTGCTAACTTCTCTGGCGTCCCTAGCAAAGCTGGGACTATTTTCTGGTTCCAGGACTGCCAGTCCATCTTCCCGTTCTTTTTCTTCACTTGGGCATTTATGTCCATGCCCAAGAGTTCTTTGGCTCCGTAGAACAGCCGAGTCAAAATTCGGGTGTCGCGCATGGGGAGCGCAACTTTGTACTTGCTGTGTACAGTTTGGCGGATCTGCTTCACCAGCTGCTCCGCTTTCTGCTCTATTTCTTCTGTTGTCAATACGGGTGTGGCTTTGGTTTTGGCTTTGGCTTTTTCTCCATTGCCATTGCCATTGCCATTGCCATTGTCATTGTCATTGCCATTGCCATTGCTGGTTTTGGCTTTCGTTGTTTTTGTAACTACCATGTTTTTTTTCTCAATTTAAAATTTACATTTTTTTTAGCAGCGCTAGCTGCTAATCAAATTAATTAATTAATTTTCTGTTTTTCTGTAATTGTTGGATTCAGGAACATGCAAATAAATCAGTCTCAAGCAGCATACAATTCTTGTCTACAAGAAGCAAACTAATCATTATTAAATTTTAGAGGCAAATATGGATAGTGCGAATAGAGATTGGCAAGATTGGATTTCCATGTGTGAGCCGATTGTAGGCTTACAATATAGGGCGTGCGATCGACCGGAGGTATTTGAGCAGTACGGGATTTGGGGAGAACAGATGGGTTTGCCCGTGTACTATTGGAATCCAGGTTATGATTGTCTGCAGCAGGTGCGGCAAACAATACTACATCCAACTGACATGATGCCTGATGGTGATATTTTGGGCTTTTTGTTGTCTGGTGCGGAATCGAATGGCATTTTCTTATTGGATGGGGTATTAGAATTTGATGTCCGAACGGGGCAATTATCGCCCGTTAGGGCGTTTCAATTATCTAATGCTTTTTATCAGTCTTCTTGGGTATCTAATCGGCAGTACTTGGTACTTTTGGATAGTTACATCAACATGCTTCCAGAGCTGCAACCTTTGATTCCAGTTCTCGACAAGCCGCTGCCTGCGCGGGATGAAGTTCGCCGTATTGTTGCGAAAGCTGTTGATAATCGTCAGTTAGCAGGGGAAGGCGAAGATAGTCAGCAAGAGACTTTGGTACGGGCTTGTTTGGGCTTGCCCACAGGAGAATTACGTTTGGTTCTGAATCGTTATGGAGCGCTAGCTCCTAATGGCGAGCGGCTGGTGCAATTGTTGTTACAGCACAAAATGGAGAAGTTGAAGGGGCGAGGCTTAGAGTATATTTCGGAGCCAGATGTGCCTGATGCCGCTGGGTTGGACTTACTCAATAGCGAAGTGGATAAGCTAAAAGCTTTGTTAGATCCGACTGCTCTCAAGCATAACTTAAGCTTTCCTAAAGGTTGGTGTTTGTGGGGACCGCCGGGGACGGGTAAGAGTTTGAGTGCTAAATTGATAGCCGGTAAGCTGGGCATCCCGCTATTGGCTAGCGATTGGGGCGCGTTGTTGGGGAGCGCTAAACCGGATGTGGCTTTGCGTGATTTGCTAGAAATTGTAGAGTCCCTAGCCCCTAACGTATTCTACTTTGATGACTTTGACAAGGGGTTTGCTGGTTGGGATTCTGATGCTGGTGGTGGGATAATTAGGCGGATTGCCGGGAAATTTCTGACTTGGCTGCAAGAACATAAATATCCGGTATTTATGATCGCTACCGTCAATAGGCTAAATAACTTACCGCCAGAGTTAATCAGGCGATTTAACGAGATTTTCTTTGTCGATATGCCGAATAATGGCGGAATTTACGAGATATTCAATTTGCACCTTAGAAAGTATTTTCCCCAGTTCCGAGAGTCGCGATCGCCTTTTAACGATGATCAATGGCGAATACTGCTTAGGGATTATAACTTGTGTACTCCCGCAGAGATTGCTAACGCTGTGAAGAAAGCAGCTCAAGATATTTATTATCGGAACAAGCTGGCGGGCAGGGAGAACGAGGAGCTAAAAGTTACCTTGAACGATTTGCGTCGCCAGCGTGCGTTATTTACCCCGGCGATGGTGCGGGATGAAGACCAAATTTACGCAATCCGCAATAACGCGCCGTTTGCTAGACCAGCCATCGGACCAGATCGATCGAGGTTCGCTCCCCCGCCTGTTGAGCTGTTTTCGTGAACCACCAAACGTTGAACGGGGTACCGTTACAACGTTGGCTTCTTTCCCTTGCAAGCAAGGGCTTTTTATAGTGAAGTAGGAACCACCTCCACTGTATTTTTTAGCATAACACAGATTTGACAAACTACGCACCTACGTCCACCACGCCTTTCATCCCCCAGTAAATTATTCTGGGATAAATCCCCTCTAACTATACCGGGGGACTTCCCGGCTGTGAGTTAATTCATGGCACTAAGTACCCCAGCTATTTCCTACCTTAATTTCCACTTCTACTGGGATCGGGTGTAGTGCAATTTGGGCGGGTTCTAGCATGCACTGTCTTAGAATGTCTTGCGTGCGCTCGACTTGTTCTAGGGGGCATTCCAGCAATATTTCATCGTGGACGGTACCGATGAGCAGAGCGCCAGTGTTGGTTAGGGCTAAGTGTAGGTGTCCCAAGGCAATTTTGAGGAAGTCCGCGCTACTGCCTTGTACGGGGTGATTGTATAGTTCCGATAGACTGGGGTTGGTTTGCCAGCGTCGTCTGCGACCAGCAATTGTTCTGATTTCCCTCTTGTAAGTGGCATGGATAGTATTTTTGATTTTCTGATGCCATCTTTTCAACCCTGGATAGGCTTGGAAGAACCGTTGGCTGAACAATCTAGCTTGCTTGAGGGTGATGATTACTCCAAACTCAATTTCGGCATAAATTTTGAGTTTGGTGGCTCCCATACCGTAGACCAGTCCGAAGTTGATAGGCTTTGCTAGCTGGCGGTCTTCTTTGGCAATGGCGTCGAGTGGCTTGCCGATAATCAGAGAAGCAGTGAGCGAGTGCAAATCTTCCCCATTTAGGTATGCTTGCTTCATGCGGCGATCGCCCGATAGAAAAGCTGCAATCCTCAGTTCGATTTGGGAATAGTCGGCGCGGATAATGGCGTATCCGGGACTAGCTATAAAGCAGCTTCTGATGTTTTTGTCACGGGGGATGTTTTGGAGGTTGGGGTTGCGGCAACTAAATCTTCCAGAGCGAGCGCCGCATTGCAAGTAGGAGGGATGGATTCGTCCGGTGACGGGATTGATATGGGTGGGCAGCCCTTCTACAAAGGTGCAGATCAGTTTTGAGCATTTCCGGTACTCTAGTAGTGTTTTGATAATTGGATGTTTGCTTTGTAATGGGATTAATGCGGCGCGACTGGTGGAGGCGAGGGCAATTCCAATGTTTTTCAAAGCGGATAGGACCTGAGCTGGTGATTCTAGGTTGACCACATCCGTGATTTCGGGAAATAATGAAAGTTGTTTGACCGTTGGTTTTAGTACGGCTTGCAGGGTTTTCAAGTATTCTTGTTTTTTGGCTTCTAGCTCTGTAAGGATGGCAGACATCCGCTTGGTGTCGAGCAGCATCCCGTTTAGTTCCATTTGGGCTACTGCTGGTAACGCCGCTGCTTCAAAAGATGCTACTGTCGTTAGCTTCGCCACTTTTAGCTTGTGACTGAGAATGGGGTAGAGTTCGAGTAAGATAGCCGCGTCTGTGGCGGCGTAGGTGAGTTGAGATTCTGTTAGTTGATGATTGATGAATTGGCTTTTCTGCTCCGACTTGTCTAGTTCTACTCCCAAATATCGCTGGGCGACAGCTTTCAGACTATGGCTTTTCTTTAAGCCTGCCGATATCAGCTGGCTGGCGATTTGGGTGTCAAAGAACGGTCCCGATGGCTTTAAATCTGATACTTGCAGGAAAGATAAGTCAAATTTAGCATTGTGGAAAACCTTGAGGGCTTTCCCCTCAAGCAGCAGTAATAGAGGTTTTAGCTCCTTGGGGTCAAATAATGATATATCAATAATTACCACTGGTAGGTTGGGAGCTGCTATCTGTACCAGCCGGATATTGTCTGTGTGGGGGTCTAAGCCACTGGTTTCCACATCGATGCCGAGAATGTCACTGCCCTTCAATGGCGAAATAGCTTTTTTAAGCTCCCGCCCGTTCGTCACCAGCACATATTTGGAAGAGGTGAGGGGTTGCGAGGTCATGTTTTTTGCCTCTAAGTTTATTTTTCTACATCGCGATAGCGATAAACGGCAGTTGTTCACGCTCGCTTGTTATCGAGCGTGAGTTTAGTCCAACTTAGTCTGGAGAGGGCAGTGGGACGCTAGCGTACTAAAGCAGATGCAGGTGGCTTGTTTAGTTACCAAAACTCGTATGGATAACTGGTGTAGTTGTAATAAAGGAGTTTTGCATAAGTAAAATCGGCTTCTCTGGCGCTGGCGAGCGTGGCTTTAGGCGATCGTCCTGTCTTTAGGAGTAGTTGGTTTTTGGTTAAAATCTTACTAAATATAGATATAAGGTATAATCTTTCCCTAATAAGCTTAATCATAGAAATCTAAAACAGAAAAAACCCCAAAACTATTGGGATATCGAGCGAGGAGTCGCTTTAGTCTTTTTGGCAATTTTCAATTAGGACTAGAGCCAAGCGATTTTTACATAATTTAGGGGCGGAATTTACCGCCTCTAAGTGCGACCTTTTTTGATAATAAGAGAGGAACGATATGAGTGCTGTAGCAGTTTCTGACAAGGACACGAAGGACTTTTTTAAGAAAAGCGTAGATTCAAAGTTGATTGAGAAAGTTGACAAAGTATTATCGGGTTTGTGTGATTTTGGGTCTAGTATTAATCGTCAGGTTTTAGAGTTAGAACAAGGATATCAGTTTTTTGATTTGGTGGCTAAACTGGGACTAACTCCATTTCGGCGGTTGATGAAAGTGAAGTTTCCTTATAACCACGGGGATGTTTTAAATTTATTGTCAGTGGCGAAGCTTCACCAACGATTCCCAAATTACCACGATAAGATTCTAACATTAGGAGCAACGGTAGCTAAAGAGTTGGGGAAGGCTTCTGACGAGTTAGTAAATAAGCTATTGTCAACCGCAGGGATGACTCTGACAGAAATTAAGAAAATCATTAGTCGGGAGAAGAAATCATTGCCGATTTCATTTCCTGAAGAACTGTCCCCACAGTTTAATGTTAGGACAATCGTGGAGATTGTTAAAGACAATAAAGTTCAGGGCTGGCTGGCAGAGGTTACGGTAGCTCCCGATCGATTCGGGCGGCTGACGGTGAGATTGCTGAAAACTTCAAAGACTCGTCAATTCTTTTTAGATGAGGTGCGGGTGTACGATCGCTACCGTGATGTAGGTGTTGACCCTGATGATACTATCACAGCAGAGGGTTGGGAATCGTTAAAGATTCAGTATAACTTGAATGACAATAATTTTGAGTCTGTTAAAGAGTTAGCGCATACCTATGCGCAGCAGTCAGCATCACCGGAAGATACTATAATTGAGGTTTTGTGGAAACACGCATTCAAAGCGATCGATTACTACGAACATCTTATACCGGTGTTATCGCAAGCGGAATTAGATAGTTCTAGTCAATCGGAAAATCAAGAAGAAGAAAAAACTTATAGTTTAGCTGAAGTGCAAGCGGAGGCGGAACGAGCGATAGCAGAGTATAAGCGTCAGATTGAATCTGAGTGGGGTGTTAAGTTAGGTGAGTTAAATCAGGTAAAAGAAGAACTGGTAACGGTTCAATCTCAATTAGAGAAAGCTACAATTGAAATCGAGGTATTGAGGGTTGAAAGCGAGCTATTGAAGCAAGCTTACAAGTCAGAGCTAGTTACCGAGTTGGAGGAATTGGTTTCAGTATCGGGAACTGATGCTGAAGTAGTAATTTCTGATTTATCTGAATTGGCTGTTGAAGTTGTTGTTGCTGAAGTAGCTCCAGAGCCTAGAGAAATGTCTTTATCAGCAAGTGCAGGAGGACAAGAGGTAGTCGAGTATAAAGATTTAGAGATGGTTATGTCGGAAGTGTTGGAAGATGGTGACAATAACGAAGTCCCGGCGCTACTGCCCGTTCCTGTTCGTAAAATTGATTTTTCACAAAGTATTTTGCAAGCTGTCGAGCAAATGAGTCAGGAGTTGTCGTTTGAAGTGGGAAGACGATGAAGATTTGTTTGTTGGGACTTCCGTCTACAGGTAAGACGACTTATCTATCTGCGTTAGCGACTCATCATGGTGCTAAATGTGCTAGTAAGGAGCGATTACCGGCTTTAGCTGGAATTGTTAGAAAGGGACGGTTAACAGAATCAGCTTCTTCAGCAGCCACATATTGTCTTAGTATCAAGAAACGTGGGTTTTTGTATCAGCCGCAGCACGACTTAGAAATTTGTGAATCGCCTGGGGAGATATTTGAGAACTTAGCGATAGCTAAGTCTAGTTACCATAACGAGCCAATGTTGCAGTTGTTAGAGCGGGCTGGAGGCTGTTTGGTTTTTATTAGCGATTTTATGTCAGGGTTTGATGATTACAATTTGACTATTTTTAAAACCTTTCTTGGTTTGCTAGTCAATAGTAATATTCCTTTAGCGATTGTAGCAAATAAAGTGGAACGGGGGGAATTTTGGCTTAGTCGCCATGAACCAGAAATAGATTTGTTTGAGAACTTTTATCCTAAAACTACTTCTTTTTTAAGAGGCGCGATACCTTACAAGAATTTGAAGTTTTTTGCGTTATCAAGTTTTGGTGTTTTAGGACGGCGAGACCCCCGACCTAATAAAGTTAGCAAGTCTAGGGATGGTAATTTTATTGAGGTTTTGGGAGATTACGATCGCTGGCAACCGTATAATTTGCTTGCTCCTTTGTATTGGTTCTGTTCGTTATGAGGATTTTCAACATTGAGCGATAGCGTAGCGCAGCCGCCCTTGGCGGATCGAACTTTAACTATTTCGCCGGAAGCTTTATGTGAGCTGGCGTTCAATCTCTATTCTGAGCCTTTGGTTATTTCTCGCTGGCTGGTTGAGGAAATCGTAACTCAGTTAGATAGAGTTTCGAGTAATCCTGATTGTCAGAGTGCTGGCATTTTGATCAACATCCTGCAGCGTGCGATGCGTAAAGAAGATTTCCAAGAGTTGCAACAAGAGTATATCAAAGTAGCTAATTGCGAATGGGTTGCTGAAAGTAATTAGTTGGTCCGGTTCAGAGCGTTTGTTGGCGATCGTCTATCCCTAATCTGCTAGGGCGTGGTTCCACTTGAAAATTCCGAATATGATAGTTCTAAATTGAGCAGGTATTGTTCTGCCGCTGTAGGATTCATAGCTGCTATAGGCAATGCTTCTAGTAGCGTTGGGTTTTCTCTTACTAGGCGATCTAGCATAGTTTCACTTTCTGATGACGACTCTTTTTTATTTGATGGAGGAGTCGGTGTTCTAGGCTTTGGGATTACCTCGTAGCCAGTTGCATCAAACTGACCATAACTTGTAACAATTTGGTTATCCTCATCTACTATTTTCCAAGGGTGGTAGCGTCCTTCTGTTTTCGCTTTTTGAAATTTTTTAGCTTCTTTCATAGCAGCATCTAGTTGGGGATGAAAAGAGACTATTTCACCGGACATAGTTGATATGATTTTGTACATTTTTTTTCCTTTCTTAATAATTCTTGAGGTTTTCCCAGTCATTTATTTTATTGTACATCAAAAGTCGGTATTTGACATTGAGTTAGAGCCAGAGTTGCAACCTTTGTTATTACATTTGAGAAAAAGTTCGGGAGCGTGGTAGCTCCCGCGTGCCTGTCGATTCTAAGTTAAAGGAGGCTAGAAATCTTCTTGCATATTTTTAGTCCTGGGTAGCGCCCATCCAGTCGGAGCTTCCAGTACATGATGCTGAATCGCCCGGGATCGTGTTTCAAGACTGCATGTAGGTGCTTGCAATCAAATTGAAAAATTGTTCCTGGTGCCAGTTTGATTTTTCTTTTGTCTCCTGATTGGCGTGAGTAGTCGTAGCCAAATATAGCTTTGGCTCCGAAGCTAATGCCTAAAGCACAAGGCATCGCATAGCTATGATCTCGGTGCCAGGATATCCTAGCATCGGAGGAGAAGTTCTCGGTTTCTCCCCCAAATGTCAGTAGGGCTATTTGACAGCCGGGATACAATCGTTGCCCTAGATCCCACCAAAATTTATCAAAGTGAGCTGCTTTGGTTGTTGGGGGATTGCCAAGGTTGGCTTCGTGAAATAGCCACAGTCGCCGTCGTCCTGGGGCGTAGCTGGATACATCTTCTTTCATCTTGTCGATTAGCCTATAGCCATTCTTTGTTAGAATGGTATTGCTCTTTTTGTTTAGCATTTTTATGATTTTTAGCATTTTTTTGAATTGTATTTTTCTAATTTCCAGCACCTTTAGGTGGCTTAATTAAACTTTAGATAGATTGCTATAACCGATAAAATTGGGTACATTAATAATAATCAGTGCAAAAAATAATAAACCGGATAAAATCATGAAATATACCCTAGTGAATATGCCAGAGATGGTCATTGAAGTTTCAGGCAAGAAGGATACGGGGCCTGCTCGAAAGAAAGCTGTAGAGAAGTTGTTGACTATGCTAGCTGAGAAGCAATTAGAGGTTCCCGAAGGTTTTACAATGGAGCAGCTTATCCCTGTGGGTTTGTCTGAAACCGGGGATGTAGAGGATGTTTCAGACCCGATCGTTACTGCTACTGAAGTAGTCCGGCAATTCGCTAAATTAAAAGTTCGGCTTGAGAAGACTGTCGAACAGGCGCGAGTTTTTCGGGAAGTAATAGTGCGAGCTTTTGAGGATGAGAAGTCAATAGGTGACGATGATATTAGTGCGATTGAGTCGGGTGCTGATGCGGTAGTAGAATACATCAAAGCTCTGAAAGAAAAAGTGGCTTTAGCTGATGATGTTGAGCAGGCTCGCGTTCTTTTACAGGATTTATTTTCTTCTTCTTCCACAGGCGTAATGTCTACAGTTGTTGCTCTTGAGACGGAGGCTGTTAGCAATCTGTCGCTCGTTCGTGGTAATGGCAATGGTCGAGTGTTGCAGTCGATCGGTTCGGCTGGTTGATGCAAGTGTTTTTGATTCCCAAAAATCCTAAATTTTTGGGGATTCAATTAATCATACCAAAATTAATGAAAAAGCGTGTATCGAATATTAAAAGTAAGCGGCAGGATTATTCTAGTTTTATCCAATCCGCTGCTTGGCGAAATAAGCACAAAGATTGGTTGAAGCGGAGTCACTTTCGCTGTTCAATGTTTCCCTGGATAGTAGTAGGAACTACTGCTAAAGGTAAATATTGTCCTTATGCGATTCATCATATGCAATATCGGAATTTTGGTGGTAAAGAACAGTTTGGGCGAGATGTTGTCGCGTTGAGTCCTTTTGCACATGATTGGGTAATTCATGGTATTTTATCATTTTGGTTGAAGCCTGGTCAGCAGCGTGGTTATCCTAATTTTTTTCAGCGAGTTGCCCATTGTTGGTGCTTGTTGTCTACCCCGCTAAAATTCGTAGTTGCTAGTCTAATTTTTGTAGGGGTTTCATTTACGTTGTTTGACTATCGGTTTAATTTAGGTTGGTGGCAATATTTGGTTCAGAAAATTTTGAGTTAATTCTCGACTTTGATAACCCCGCTATTCTATGTTATCATAGCGTTTAATCGTTAGGGTGTTTTATTTTTATGCAGAGACTTTTGGAGTATGTCTCTTCTGCGCGGTTTGGGCAATTTCTGAAGATTGTAATTTTGCTGTGCAGTTACATAATTAGTTTGTTCTTGGCGGTTTGTGGGTTGATAGTTCTATTTGCTAGGGGAATCGAGGGATTGTCGTCTTCTGTTCCAGCTTTGGCGGCAGCAATTATATTTTTTCCAGATATACCGTTCCCGATGTTGTGGCGGTTTGTATTTGGCGGTTTTATTGTCATATTTTTGCTTTAGGTTTGCGATAGCGGGCTAACGCCCGCTTTGGCAGAAACATATTAAAGATTGAAAAATGGTTAGAGCATTAATTTTCTTTGACGGGTCGGCAGCTCCCTCAAATCCAGGGAATTGTAGTTGCGGTGCGGTAATAGATTTGCCTAGTTGTCTGCATAAGCAGTATGGTTCTTCAATTGTTCTACATAAGGCTCTTGGGTATAATACCTGTAATTACGGGGAGTACAACGGTTTAATTATTGGTTGCCAGAAAGCGTTAGAATTAGGAATTAGGCAAGTAAAAATTAAGGGCGATTCTCAACTTGTTATCTATCAGCTTCAGGGCAAGTATTCAGTAAAGTCTCTTAACTTGTTACCGCTTTATCGTCAAGCTAAACAATTGTTGCAGGGTTTCGATACATACTCTCTCGAATGGATACCTAGAGCGCAAAACCAGAGGGCAGATGCCGCTGCGAGGGGCGTACATAGTTTTTCAATTAATTGAAAAACTATGTGAATATAGAATCCTCCGGCTTTACTGGGGGATTTTGGTAAATCTTGCATGAATGCTTCCAGGCTGGAACCAGGCAGGACTTGATGCGGTTCCAAAGAGCCAAGTATGTCGCTCGTAAATCTTACGGCGCATCTCGGACAGTTCCCGAATCGCTTGCTCTAGGTCCTCGAATAGATCACTACCGAGTCCCATTAGACGGCTTATATTTATGCCTAAGTTCAAGTGCATTGCAAAAGCTATTGAGGCGATTCAGCAAAGCATTGTAGTAAAGGTAGGCATCGTCCCGTTCGTCAATCAGACGAGCATACAAGGTCAGTTCTGGCTCTGGCACTAAATGATATGAAGGGACATCTAAGCCTGCTTCGGTTAAGCGTGTTGCCGCGATCATGACTAACAATGACCCAATGGTATGAGTTTCACCGTTGTGAAGATCATCGAGTCCTCTTAGAATTAACTCCGCTCCAGGCAACTCATCTAGGCTCATCTTAGTTCTCCTCTAATTCGCCTTCACAACGCTTGATGAAGTTTTCGACTCTACTTCTCAGTACATCAGGATCAAGAGAGGGGAATCGGATTAATTCGGGTGCAATGGCTTCAAAGCCATCCCGTAGCTGTTTTAAGGAAAATAATTTCTGTTCGTACATGGCTTGAACATCCTTAATGTCACGGTCAAATGCCCTGGATAGTTTCGAGAGCGCTTGGGCGGTAAAGTCATAGTGATAAAACGAGATTTGACCGTGTTTGCCAATGAATAAGCTCCGGTCACGCCATCCTGGAAGCGGAGGTAAGAAATCCTGTGGAGAAGCCAGTTCGATATTGATGTTCAATTCTTGTTTGAGTTTGGCGATCGCTTGGAAAATGCCCTTTGGTTCGGGATCGAGACGAATATCGATATCAACCGTGGAACTACGCCATCCAATCAGTAAGGCACTAGCACCTCCCGTAAAGTAAATGCAGCCTGAACCACGAGCTTCTCTACCCAAGACTTGCATGAGTCGTTCTATCTTCTGAAAGTCAACGATTGGACGCATATTCTGTACGCATATGTAGACACAGTGAACAAACTGCGGTGAAGGTCGTGCCATTAAGCCGCAGGCTTTTTTCCCTTTTTGCAAGGACTTTTTTGAGCGGGGCCGGAGCCGCTCCGCCTCCGGTGACGTAGAACCACCGCCACTTTCTATACTCAAACCAATTTTTTTGATCAGTTTAGCTGAGTTTTCGTCTCTATCTAATTCCTCCCCACACTCGCAGGAATGCCACCTATCCGATAATTCTTTAGGCACTTTGTTGAGACAATTCCAGCAGTGTTGAGAAGTTCCTTTGGGATCAACGAACAATACACTCTTACCTAACTTCCAAGCGACATATTTTAGGACTTTAGCAAACTGACCGTGAGCAGCATCGAGTATTGATTTATTCAAACCGCTTTTTGCTTTATGTCGTCTACAACGTCTAAAACGTTCACACAGCAAGGCTTTCACGCTGTAGTCATTTTCTACAACGTTGTCGGTTAGGGATATGGGTAAGGGTGTAGACAGTGTTGATTTCTCCATTTAAAATAAATTATTCTCAGTACAAATGCGATTTTTCAATTATCTCCAAAAGTAATCGACCAATATCTTCAACTTCTAGGATAGCACCATTATGTCAAGTCCAAGTTCTTCATTCCCTGGCTGAGTACCGAGATGGCGAGAGGGGAGAAAGACATAGATGCTCCAAGCCTTTATAGGTTTTTCTCTGACCTCAATGGTCAGAGAGTATCTGAAAGATTATTTAAAAAAAGTATTAGCCAAATTCATCGAGAAGAATCACTAAACGTCAAAGTTCTACGAAATAGCAGAGCTATTTCCATTAAATCAAATCATCAATTGACTCTGACCGATTTCTCTTCTAGATTTGTAACTCTAGCTGACAAATTCATCACTATCTGACTTAGAGGCGTAACTTTACTGCACTCTAAGTATTCTTCCAAAGCATGAACGATCACCTCTGTCTTCGTTTCTCCTGTTTGCTTAACATATTTCTCCAGCCTACTTAGTAGATCTGGATGTACTCTGATGGTAATCTGCGGTTTAATCATCTAGAGTCCAGCAAGTTTGCCCAACGCAACACCCATCGCAAAAACTAATATTCCTCCTGCTATATTTCCGTGAAAACCAATATATATACCTAAAGCATAAAGCATTAATACTAATATGGTTAGTATCACTACCCCAACGTCAAATTCTTTTTCTTCTTCCTGATATTTACTTCTTGTTCTTTTACTTTCACGAAAATTGTAACAATCAGAATGGTAATAAATGTCCTTAAGGTAAGTGTCATCGGAAATTCCCATTGATACTCTCTCTGGTTTATTAATTGTAGATAAAGCATGTGCGTATAATTGTTGTTTACAAATAGCACACTTGTCAATAAGGAAATATTCATTACAAGTTGGACATTCTTTATACCATCTATCTATCTTTTTTCTACAAGCTGGACAACGAAAATCAAATAATTTACTGTTAACTTTTTCTTTTACTTTGTCAACTTTATCTGCTAATTTCGTTAGACAGCTAGAATGATAATAACCAGATCCCATAAAAATATTAGAATTTTTAAAATCAATAGCTTCTGATTGCTTAAGAGTTTTGTAGCAATCACTACAAGAAACACCTTTAATATACCGTGTAGAACATCTAGGGCAGTTGCTAGCTGATGAGCTTACTTTAGAGCCACACTCTCTGCAAGTTATAAGTTTTCCCATATTATTCCACCCTGAAAGGTATTAAAAGCCTACAATGCTATCATACTCCCTGTACCCCAGTGCATGACCAAAACTTATCAATTCTTAATAACTGAGCAGTAAGGTAACCAATATTACACACTTTTTGTAGTTGATGCTACAGTTTATCTGATTTTGACGGCATTCCGGTAGCGAACGACTGGTAATGCCACCCAGACAGTCGTGACTTTTCATAAAACACCGATAGTAGCAGATTATTCAGAGATAATCAAGATTCATCAATGAATTTGTTACATTTATTAATGAATTGATGACTAGATTAAGACACCTTTTCCAAGACATTGTGAAAATTCCCAGTTTCAAGGCTGAACAGCACCACACAAGTTCCAGTAGCACCATTGCGATTTTTAGCAACGTTAATTTCCATCTTACCTTTATTTGAAGTTTCTGGGTTATAATATTTGTCCCGATACAGTAGTAACCCAATGTCCATGTCCTGTTCTATGTCACCACTATCCTTAATATCAGCTATAGTGGGACGTTTATTTGATTGACTTTCCACGCCTCGGTTAATCTGTGCTAGTGCTAAGAATGTCACATTGAATTCCTTAGCGATATCTTTGAAGGCTCCTGAAAGCTTACCAATTTCTTGCGCCCTATTTCTAGCAGCTCTGTCACCAAGCTTCTGTATATAATCGAGAACTACTAACCCAAGTTCTCCTCTTTCTTTCTGAATCCGACGAAGAACAGAACGGATTCGCATTGGATTCTGAAGTGCCGCCGGAGAATCATCAATGATTATCGGTAACTCTGATAGCACACTTACTGCACTAGATAAAGCTTCCCATTCTCTCTTATACACTTTATTGTTTATTAATCTTTGAGAATCAATGCCTGAGTGCATGGCAAGGAATCTCTTAACTAATTGTTCTTTCGACATCTCGGCACTGAAAAATACTACTGGTAATTCATAATGGTGAGCTACATAATTTGCCAAATAGCACCCTACCCAAGTTTTTCCCATTGATGCTCTGCCAGCGACTACTATCAAATCTTTTCGCTGTAATCCACCCATTAACGAATCTAAGTCAATTAACCCTGTTTTCAATCCTGGCTCTAAACCTTGCTCTAAACTTTTAAATGCAGCAGGTAAACATTCCCCAATAGTTTGAGGTTGAAACTTCTCTTGGTTATTCTGAGTTAAATTAAATACTTTCGATTCTACTTCTGAGAATACAGTAGTTAATTCAATTGTTGTATCTTTGACTAATTCATCTATCTCTGTTGCCACTTGAAGTATCCGACGACGTTGGTACTTCTCCATCACCAATTCTGCCAATAAATCAATATTAACAGTGGAAACAGTACGGTCTACTAATTGAGCGATGTAAGCAGTTCCACCAATCCTCTCTAATTGATGGTGGTCGTTAAGCCAAGTAGTAATAGTGATTATGTCAATTGGCTTATTAACCTGATTCAGTGCTAGTGCTGCTTTATAAATCTGACTATGAGCATTAATGTAAAAGGCTTCTGGAACTAATATATCTATCACTCTATCTAGAGCATTAGGGTCTAAAATAATTCCACCGATTATCGCTGATTCTGCTGCAATGTTCTCTGGTATTTCACTCATTCTTTAATCCCTTAAATAGTGAATCTATTTTTGATGAGTCTAGTAGTTCTTCTGATGATTCTGACTCCGATGCCGTGTGGATAGATGGCTGAAAGTTCGTTGACTGCTGTTGTGGGTTATTCTTAGTCCAGCCATTTTCAATAGCACTCTTGAGCCATCCACCGGGGCTGTTAATTACTTCACCTAATTCTAAAGCTTGCTTATAAGCTGCTATAGCATCTTCTACTACTGATGGTGATGTTGCTCTGATAGTTTTACTAAGGGTCGAGTTTAGTTTAATACCGAGCAGTGCTAATTCTGACTTAATACTGTCGGTTATTTCTGCTTTCTGTTGGCGTTTATTCTCTAAAGAAGTTACTTTTGGCTCTTCTACACTCGGAACTTCTTGGATCATAGCTCGACATGATTCTAACTGTTGTTTAAGTAGCTCGTTTTCATTTTTGAAGCGTTCAGCTAGTTCTGAAGCTCCTTGTAGTTGATACAGTTTGCCAGCTAGTGATTCATTGGTTCTTCGTAAACCCTCAATCTCGGTTCTCAATCGCTTATTGTCTTCTCGTAAATGTGAAATAATTGTAGATTTTGAGTTGTCTGACGCTGGTGGTGGCTGCTTGGGCTTACTTCTATTTTTCTGCTGGTCGCGCAGATTTTCAATTCTCTCCCTTAACTCTGACTGTTTATACAAGTAAGCAGTAGATACGTTAGCAGCATGAGATACAGACTTAAAACTAATTACTTGACCTTGCTTAACCATCCTTTCCAGTGCTTTATCTACACGTTCTACTGCCTCTTTAGCTTTCTGTGCTGCTGCCTCTTGTAATGCTTCAATCTTCCTATTAGTCATTCTCTGCCTCCAAAGTTTTAATGACTTTCTCTAAGTTTTCTTTAATCGGTGTATTCTTATTAACTTGCAATTCCCACCCCCAGTTCTGTGCTTTTTCTAAAACGTTATTAGTGCGTGATAATGTATCTTTTAAAATGGGTAAGAAGTTTTTATTTGTTCTCCAGTGAGGACAGTTGTAGCAACCGTCAAACCCAGGAATATTACAGTCACCTAGTACCTTCGGTCTAGCGCAGTATCCATGTTCTAATGCTCTGGCTTGTACGTTCTTTTTGAACCATTCTAGATCGTCATTACTAGACAGTATCGTTTCTTCTATTTCACTGGTTTCACCTTGGAAGTTTACTACTCTTGATTCATGATATTTGGCAATTTCTTTCCTAAGTGTTTCATCATGGATATGGGCATATACCATTGTCATTTGTGGCGACTCATGTCCCAGATAACGCTGGACTATATGCTGAGGAACGCCAGCATTAATCATTCGCGTTCCTACAGTATGCCGAAACTGATGAGTTTGAAAATTCCAGCGTTTACCTGAGTTATCACAAATATCAAACTTTTCAGCTAGCCTTTGTAAATAATCAATAAAAGTTTTGTCATACATAATTTTGGGCTTTGGTCTGAAACGCTGACGTTGTAGAGGTGGCTCTTGATATTTACTACAAAACAAATAATTAAACTTATCTGAACCCAAATGACTATTGATAAAATTCTGTTGTTCTCTAATAACTGCTGCCAACTCTTCAGAAATTGGTAGCATAGTTTCCTTTGAAGTTTTCCCTCGCATAAACTGAATGTACCAACTTTCATTATGTTTTTTTAAACAATTAATAGGTAATTCTAAAAGTTCACCAATTCTCAATCCACATTCTTGTAGAACCAAAACGCTTCGCATAACTGGTTCTGGAAGATGTTCCAAATATTGATTAAGCTGCTGCATTACCTCTTCTGGAATAAATCGAGGAAGGCGTTTCTTCTGCTTGGGAAAGTCTTCAGCTAAAATTAATCCGGCTGGCAAGTTAAACCATTGGTTTGCTGTGCCAGTATTAAATACAACAGTGAATGTACTTAATTTTCCAGCTATATATGAGTTGTCTAAGTTTTCCCTATTTAAATAATGAATATAATCTATAATTACTACACGATTAAAATCATTTATATCTTGGAGATGATAACAATAGTCTGTTAAAAACTCAGACAAAGAATTGAAATCCTTTATATAGCCTAATAGGGTTCCCATTTTCCTGGTTGCAGCCATATACTTAATAAATTTTTTGGCAATATTTTTTAACCATTCTTGCTCTATGTATAAAAAAATAAGCTTGCTTTGACTACGATGTTTAGGTACAGAAACTCCTAAATCAGAAGCTAGCCAAACGTCATCTGATACTTCTAATTTTTTTTCATACTTGCCATAATTAGGCTTGTTATTAAAACTTCTATTGCATTTTTTACACTTATATCTTTGTCTCCCATCCTTCGTTTTACCACATTTCCAAAGTTGTTGATAACCACATTCAGGACAAGACAAATTTAAAGCTATACGATCTTGATTTGTTAAATGCTTACTTCCTAAAATAAAGTATCGCCTACAATCTGTACAATAATACCTTCTTCTTCCATTATCAAAACCTTTTCTCCTGTAATTATTGCTGCTACAGTGATGACATTTAATATCTTCATTGCTATGACTATTTACTTTGATTTCTGCTAATTCTAAATTTGTAACTTTTGGTATTTCTTTATTTGGTGCCATTTACTTTCCTCCTTATTGTTGCAAATATTTTTGATATGCCTTTAACAAATCAGCATCCGTTAGATGAATATAGGTATTAATTGTGGTTTGAATATCTGCATGACCCAATCGTTTTTGAACATATGACATATCCCATCCAGACCTAATTAATTCAGTTGCATGAGTATGCCTCAATAGATGAGGGGTGACTTTTAAACTTATCTTTTTGGACACTCTTCTAAATAAACTATCAACAGTTTTATAAGTTAATGGTGTGCCAATTTCTCCCTGAGCGGGAGCTTTAATAACCACAAAAACAAAATCACAATCAATATCTTCTGGATACTCATCAATCAAGTAAGCTGAATACCATTGCATTAGTTCTTTGGTAACATGAACTGTCCGTTCTACTCCAGCCTTTGCTCTAACATGGTTAATGTTATCTAATCTCGGTACAACATGAATTTCATTGTTTTTACCTGTTACCATATCTTCATGTCTTAACCCTAACGCTTCACCTATTCGTAGCCCTGTTTCATATAGTAACCTAATTAGAAACTTGTCACGTAATGTATTACAAGATTCAACCAATGTATTAACTTGTTCTGAGGTTAAACATCCAGGAAATGTCTTTGGTTCTTTGATTTTTAGTAGTCGAGTCTTAACTTCTTTACCTTTGCTGATATGGTGCAAGAAACTCTTATACTTGCTCTTATGCCCTAGTTGTAATTGGTATCGGTAGGCATCAACCTCAATAGTAGCCCCTATACGTTCTTGAAACTCATAGAATCCACAAACAGTTGTTAGGCAGTGATTGATAGTTTTCTCGCAGCGTTTGGAAACTTGTGGCTCAATAGATAAAACGCCAGAATTAGGGTTTCTCAGCCAGTGGATAAAGTTTGATAATTCCTCCAAACCAATTTCAAGCCAATCTAACTTTGAATCCCGTAGAAACTCCCAGAACAGCTTCAGATTGTGGGCATAGGTCTGAATCGTGTTTGGACTCCGCCCCACTGAGTCTAGGTAACGTATGTATTTCTGTATTGGCTCGATAGGCAAATAATCCTCATCGAGCACCATCCAAATCAGATGGCTAGTGTCTGGGAGGATACCTTTTTGGACTTTCACCCCAACTACCCCGAACATCGATAGTTACATTGTAAACGAAGAAAAACCTTTTGTCAATAGATGTAAACAACGTAGCTAAAAATGCAGGAATCAGCTACGCTGTTGTTGTTGTTGTTAGTTAGAATTTAATAAGAGATAATTTGCTGCTTGTCCATTTGGTAAATATACCAACTGTTTATTTTCATCAATGTCAGTCTTGACCTTGGCACGTTTTGTTAGATCGACCTATTCATATTATAGTATATACCTGACTAAAATACAAGATTTAGTAAATACATAATTGGTGGACTACGTACCTACGTCCACCACGCATTTCATCCCCCGGTAAATTATTCGGGGATAAATCCCCTCTAACTATACCGGGGGACTTCCCGGCTGTGAGTTAACATTTTAAAACTGTGAGTAGTAAATGCTCTATCCCGTGTTTCGTGCATCATTTCCCATAGAGCAAGCAGCCAATCATCTTTAACATTCTCTTGAGCGATGTCCGACATATCCCCCACAAAATAAGTTGTCGGGGTTTTGCGGTTTTTTGGTATCTCTAAAACTTCTGGGGAAAACATCACGCGCTTGTTCCACAATCCATTAGTTACTACTTCAGCATATTTCTGGTTCTTGTACCTTGTTACTAGAGTTTGTGCTATTGCTTCTGCATAGCAATTTTTGCAGCCTTACTATTGTTGGCGGGGGTTAATTGTTACGTTCTAGCAACCGTTTCTATTTTTTTAGCTTTCCCCAGTTGACGTTGAGCATCCGGGCATCTATTTCTGGTTCAGCTAAACTAGAATTTGCTGGTTCTGGGATTGGGGTTTTTGGTTGGGTTTTTGGTTGGGGTTGGTTGCTCGTTACCTCTTGAACTTGGTACCCTTTTCCGGTTTTTTCTCCAACTAGCTTGTTGAATTTAATGAGGGCATCTGAAGCATTGTTAAATTGATGAGTTTTGCTACTCCCAATTGTGTCAATTCTACCCCAGCGGACGTCGAGCGTACAGTCTGAGTTGAGGGTAGCTTCCCAAAACTTATGGCTGTTTTCGGTTGGGTTTTCATAAACCAATCTGACACTTCTTATGTTTGTCATAAATTAAGCCCCATTAGTTGAATGGTTGGATAATAGGGGGAGATAGCCCCCTTCGACCTTGTTAGTTGTTGTTGTTCCAGTTAATTCTTCTTTCTAAACTGGTTTGTTCGTTCTTTATGGTGGGGCTTACATCAGTGGCAAATCTCGCTCCACCAGAACGCGCCCATCGTCGTAATTCTTCAATCTCTTCAGCATCGGATACCGCCTGGGGCGATCGCTTGCCGATTTCTGCCATAATTTCCCCGGTAGTTACATTTGCAGGTCGCCCTGTATTGAAAGATTTGACGGCGCAGTTTAAAACAATTTTGGCAATTTCTGCTCCAGTGTAGCCCTCGGTACTAGCAGCTAACATTTCGATGCTTTCTTGTTCTAGGGCAATGAATCTTTTAGCCAGGTGGACTTTGAAAATTTCAACTCTGGCAGTAGCATCCGGTAAATCTACGAAAAATATTTCGTCGAACCGACGTAGTAATTCCGGGGTAAAATGATTGGTTCTGTTGGCAGTAGCAACTACAAAAACCGATGTGGTTTTATCGGCAAACCACTGTAGGAAGCTGCCTATCATCCTCTGGAAAGTACCGGAATCTGTGACTGCCCCATTCATCCCGGCAAATGCTTTATCTAGTTCGTCAATTAGCAGTATACAAGGTGCGATCGCGTCAGCCGTTTCCAAGACAATCCGCAAGTTTGCTTCAGACGAACCAAGCAAGGAACTCATCATTTTTCCCATGTCGAGGCTAAGGATAGGAATTTTCCACGCGGCTCCTAAGTTCTTAGAAAACAGGCTTTTTCCGGTGCCACCATACCCGATTAGAAGTACTCCGTTGGGTGCAGGAATGTTGTAGTTCTTTGCCTCTGGTTTGAGTCTGCCAGCTTGGTTCATCGCCCACTCTTCGAGGGCGGGCAATCCTCGAATTGGGACATCAGGGGGCGCAGCATAATCAACGCCGCGCTTTCTGAGTTTTGTCATTTTGATTGGCACAATTTCGTCGGCGGTTTGTGCATTTATTTTCCTTAGTTTGTAAGTTGCTAGCGTTAGAGCATCATCAATTTCCTCATAAGTCAAACCCTGGAGTGCCAGTACAAGAGATTCCTTTTCAGTTGCTGTTAGTTCAACTGGCAGATTGAATTTGCTATTTTTGGCAGCTTTAACTAATGCAGCAATCCTTGATTCTAAAAATTGCGCTACCTCGATCGCGTCGGGCAATGGATTCTTTAACTCGACTACCAAGCCTTCTAACTCGTCCGGTAATTTCAGGTTTTGTCCCAAAATCACCATGCGTTTAGCACTGCGCTTGAGATTAAAACAGGTGTTGATGAGCGATCGCAGCACTGCCGGATTAAATTGCGTCCCACTGGGCAAGAAGTGGTGCAAATCGCAGATAATAAATAATCCGGGGTCGGGATAGTTGTTGATGAAGTTTAGCAAATAACCAACTGGATGCCCGTCTGGTTTATATCCTTGGGCGGGTTTCTTGTCTATTTCACCATTTTTAGCCAAGCCAATTTCTTGTAATTGCTGTGCCAAATCCCAAATATAGGGTTTGAGGTTGCACTTGAGGGCTACTCCCTCAATTAGTAATTTGGTTACTGCTAGCTCTGCGCTGGTGGGGCTGTTAATTGCTACCACTGCGAGGCTGGCGTCGAAGTACGTGCAGATTTCTTCGGTGTTTAGCATGGTTTTTTGGTGTTTTTTGATATCTGGGGAATCGATCGATCCCCCAGTATTAAGTCAGGAAGACAGGATAATATTGGTGTTGGTGTTGGTAGTGCTGACTCCGTAGTATTCTGTTTTGTACTCCCTCTCTTCAACAGCCCCCATTTCTTCTAAGGGTTTGGTTAGTTCAGTACATGATTGTCCCTCTCCTCCAACTACGTTCACCTGCATGGGTTTTCCCGGTGTGATTGTGACTATGATTTTTGCGTTGTTCATCAGTTTTTCTCCTAAAATCCAATGTTACCAGCACCGACTTGTAAGCTGTATGGGTCTACTTTTTGAGTAATTTCAAAAGTATAGCTTCCGTTATTAGCTCGTACTGGCTCTGAGATGTTGTACTTGGTTTCTGGATAACTCATGTACAAGCTTTCAACTTCGTAGTTGGCTTGGAGTTGAGCTAAAAAATTATTGTAGGTCGTGAATTTTTCCTGCAATATGCTATTGGGAAATTCGTATTCATCAAATACTGTTGAGTATGTTCCGTCGGTTTCTTTGGCAAATCCCAAGTCTGCGCAGACTTCCTGACCGGAGTAGCTCAGGTCTTTTCGGCATATTACTACTTCGGCTACTCCGGTGTTGTCGCCCCAGGTGTTTACCAGTTTGACGGGGCTAGAATGAACTTTTGGCTTTAGCCCCAGGCGCTCTAGTGCCTTGACCAGAGTTTCTTTGTTGGTGATTTGGGTTGTGATTTTTGAAAAGTGTGACATTGTACTCTCCTTGTACTACTTGGTTATTTTCAATTAATTGAAAAAGATTCCGTCGTTTATACAGGCTGTCTATACAGGCTGTCTATACAGGCGTTGGAGTTCTGAAGTTGATAAACATGGCACGATCCCACAAGGTGGGCTGCGCTTCGCTATCGAACCCAGGACTATCAGTTTCGATATCGGGCAGGCTCAATTGCTTCACTAAGGTTTTGAGCAGCGCGTCAACTTGCTCGCGCAGAGCATCTGGATTGCTAAAGGTACTGGCGGATTGGACAGCGGATTGGACAGTGGTTAAGTTTCCTAAGAGGTCGGTTAGCGAATTATCGGTTTGTGCCAAGACTTGCGCCGACTCAACCAAAGACTGTAAATCGGCTCTGATACTGGGCGGTAGTTTTCCCGGTTGGTAGTTTTTTTCTTGGATTTTTGACAAGTTTTTCACTAGCAGCCCCAAAATTTGAGTTCTGAGTTCGCTGGCTTTTTCCTCGATCGCAGAGCGAATTTGCTGCTCTTGATAGGCACAGGCACGGGCATAAGCTTGTTGTTCGGCAACGAGTTGAGCATTGACGGCAGCAGTTTTAGCCCTGGCTTCTTGTTCTGCTGCCCATGCCTGCGCGCGAGTCTTGTCAATTTCTGATTGTGCTACTGCTTCTACAGCTTCAGCGCTGCGGGCGTTAGCCCGCGCTTGTGCTGCTTCCGCATATTCTTTTGCTGCTTCAGTATCCTTTGCTAGTGCATCTTTGAAGTTCCACAGCCTGACTGGTCCTTTGAGCGAAACTCCAAATTTACGCTGGATTTTGTTGAAATTGGGGAACCTGCTAGCATATAGATTGAGCTTCTGCTCGATTTCAGTTCCCGTTATTTTCCCGGCTTCTAGCAATGGTTTGATTTCGGTCTCTAGCCATTGGTTCAAAGCTAACTCGTGTCGGGATAGCACCAGCTGGAGTTTCTCGTTGGCGGTTCCTTCTAAGGTTGAATAGTCTTGCATGAATGCTTCCAGACTAGATCCTGGCAGCACCTGATAAGGTTCCATCGAACAGGTATGCGCCTCGTAAATCCGGCGGCGCATCTCGACAAGTTCCCTGACTGCTAGTTCCAGATCTTCAAATAGAGACATTTGAGGCGGTTTTTTCCGACTGTCGAGGTTTTCCCAAACTTGCAAAACTTCCTGGGGCGGCGAAAAATCTTCGATGTCGATTTTCGCGACCCGGCCAGTGCCACCATTTACTTTGATCTCAGCCCAGTAAAGGTTTTCCTGAAACAGGCGGACATCTCGGCTAATTGTTCGAGCGCTTGTGTGTGCCATGATCGTAGTAATTAGATTCCTTGCTATGCCAAGCTGAATCGCTTTGGTTGGTAGCCTCGTGCGTTGGCTTATACCGAGCAGAGCGATCTCGCTTGGGTGATGGGTCGGTTTTTACCCCCCTTAGTTCTTGTCCGAACTGAGGGGGTTTTTCAATTCTTGCTTCATTGTAAGCGATCGATCACCGTATTGTCAACAGTTCCTGTGGAAAAATCACCAGATAATATGGAAAAGTCCAAAAAGGGGCGGGATGTAGTAGATTGGAATTGTATAGGGGGTACTGAGCGTGATTAGGTGGAAGCTAAAAGAGGTAATGGGTCGCCATCATATAAAGAGTTCCGATCTGGCGAAGCACACTGGGCGTAGCAAAAACTCTATCAGTAGGCTGAGGCAATCGTTAACCTTTCCCAGATTGTCAGCCAAGGAACTCAATGACCTAATTAAGGGACTTGAGGAACTTGCCAATCCCAAAACCAAAACTCGGAGGATAGATATTTCCGATCTGATGGAGGTTGTCGATGATATTCCAGAACCAGACGATGACGATCGAGAATTGATCAGTGCCTAAAAAATATGTAAAAATCCGATCGATCCATCGCCAATTAATTTTTATCAAAAACCAGCAGAATCCCCCATCCATGTACTCATGAGTGGGGATGAATGCTGTCGATGATAATCGACGTGATATCTTCAGGTAGGTTTGCCATTTTAGTCGTTTTTGTTTTTGTTTTTTTTCTTGGCAGTGCTTGTGATATATCTACCAACATCAAACAAACTTAGCTGTTCTATTGATGGCTTGCCGTTGTTGTTAGCAATCGGTGTCGCTATTGGCATCGTTATCGGCTCTAACGGTTCGTGCGATTTCCTTAATTCTACAGTAGCCATAGTCGGTTGAACAGTTTTTTTTGATTTCAGTAACCGCCACTTTTCGTACCAGAATTTAGCATTGACAGATACTGGATTTTCTTGGGACAAACTATCGCCTAACAATAGGTCAGAGCGATTAAGCCACCAGATGGGGATTGCTAGCCAAGGGGCATATAAGAAGAACTGGAACAACGCACAATCTAGCAGTAATGAATCAATGTCTTGTCCTACTCCCGTTAAACAGGAGTTCGATTGTGCTAACATCATTGAACCCGTACCAACGCAAGGATCGTAGAACGATCGAGCGCGTATTGTAGCTGTTTCTAGGACATCGTTCGATGCATCGCTACTTATCAGTTCTGCCATCGTAGCGCTCAAATCGAGCGGCGTTGGGAAAAATCCCGTAGCTTGTTGGCTTTCTTTGCCGCTAATTTCTGGCAGCAGCCTCCCCCAGTAATCCTCTGGATAAAGCATCAACAGCCCTGCATCAAATGTTTGATAAAGTCGCATTGAGGCTCCTTCACATCTCCTTGGTTCTTGTGGTAATTCTGGGTGTTTAGGATGTCCAAAACCATACATAGCCCAGCGGAGGAAGTAGCGTATATAATCAAGACTTCCCCAACTTCTCCAACTGCCCGATTGGGGGATCGCGTCTAGAGTGCGATCGAGCATTTTTGCTGTAGCAGCAGAGTATTCCCAGTTAATTTTTGGAATAGGTTCTGAGGGCAAGGTTTGTTCGACTACAAACTTTGGCAGAGGGTTGGGTTCTCTGTTTTCTAGCAAGGCGAGAGCTGGCTCCATTTTTAACCTTAGCCAAGCATGTTCTGGCATGGCTTGGCAGCGTGCCCAGTAATCCCATCTCCCCCATAAGAGATTGTCAATTTGTACGATGTACGGCATCAACCAGCCGTGCTTTAATTCCCTCTTTAGATTAGGGTCAATTTTGGTTTTGTTCCTGTTGTACCCTGTTATTAATTTTTGCCTTAATTCCTGTCTGTCGGTTAACTCGGTTGAGTTTTTTACAGTCGCGTTCATGAGTAATGGATTGAATTGCCTTGTAAGAAAGCGATAGCTTTCTTCTCTTGACGACTGTGACAAACGAGTTTAACTTTTGCTATTGGCGTACAGGAGCTTTCAATTAATTAAAAAACAGCTTTCTGGAAAAATGCCACGTCTCCAAAATGATCTGTAAATACATTGTCCTACACGAATCCGACCAAGTGCTGATGGTGCTGCGCCCATATCAATACTACGCAGTAGAAACCATTATCGA
>CASBRB010000262.1 GCA_949127975.1 Oscillatoriales cyanobacterium PMM_0019
GAGCGATAGCGTTACCCAACATAAACCCACACTGGTGATGTTGGGTTTCGTTCCTCAACCCAACCTACAATTATAGCAACTGCTGGTATCGCTGCAACTTTCTGTTGTAGTCTTTGTAAGGTTTTAAAACTTCTTTTTTAATTGCGGCTGCCTGTTGAGGAAGCACTCCCAACTTAATTCTTAAAGCTGCTAAAATTTGGCGATCGAGCGCCGACAATTCGCCAAAGTTTGCCCGGGCAAACCTCTCAAATTCTTCACGATACTGGTTCTTCGACTCAACTGTATTTTTAAACACAATCCCATCACAAACTGCCTGCTTAAGGAGTTCTTGCTTGTCTGCCTCAGCCAAACGGTTTTCTGATGGGTGCTGCAAAACTAGCTTCATTGCCTCTCCACCCCTTTACCTGGCACAATGTAGAATACAACGACTAAACTAGCTTTCCAGATTGTTCCCCCCGATATCAGGAAAAAATCGAGTTTTATCACCTCTTACCTAAAGGTTTCTGCTCATGATATTCATGCCCTTGAATTTCCTCATTGTATGGCTGGTTGGGCTACTGTCCATCGTCTTGCTGGGTGGGGGTATATACATTCTCTACGAGTTGTACGTAGGTGTACTGGAGGGAACATTATACCTAGCGTGCGGGCTGGCGATGGTTATTTGGTCTATAGCTGGTCGTTTCCCTGTCTTGCTGTTCCTACGACGCCCTGGATTTGACGAGCCCAAACTGCTGCGTACTGGTACTGTGCAACATCTACAGAGACCTGATGGCAGCGTAATCCGAGTGGAATGTTATGGCCCTGAGGATGCTCAACCAATTATTATGTCACACGGTTGGGGTCCTAATAGTACCGTATGGTATTATGCTAAACGGCAATTGAGCGATCGCTTCCGACTGATTCTTTGGGATCTGCCAGGGCTAGGAAAATCCACCAAGCCGAAAAACAACGATTACTCCCTGGAAAAGTATGCGCGAGACTTAGAAGCAGTTGTTGCTCTAGCAGGTGATAAACCTGCTATCCTGCTTGGTCATAGCATAGGCGGGATGATAACACTGACATTCTGTCGGTTGTTCCCAGAGCATTTAGGACGTCGGGTGGCGGGTTTAATCTTGGTGGATACCACCTACACCAATCCGGTCAAAACCGCTATTTTTAGCCGCGTGTTAAGTGCAATGCAAAAACCAGTGATTCAACCTATCTTATACCTCACCATCATACTTGCGCCCATCCTCTACCTGATGAATTGGTTGAGCTATCTCAATGGCTCCCTATACATTAGCGTAGAACTATCTGGATTTACTGGCTTTGAAACGCGCGGACAACTAGACTTCTCAGCTTTATTATCAGCTAAAGGTTGGCCGGGAGTTCTCGCTCGTGGCACGCTGGCGATGTTTAATTACGATGAAACACGGACGTTGGCAACAATTAATATTCCGGTACTGTTAATCGTAGGTGATTCAGACATAGCCACAGTACCCGCAGCAAGCAGCTACATGAAAGCCAACTTGCCTCAAGCCGAACTCGTAATTTTACAACCTGGTGGACACATGGCATTAATGGAACGAAACCAGCAGTTTTCCGAAGCGATCGGCACATTTTGTACCACTTGTTTGTAATTTTAAATTGTTAAAAGTTGTATCTGGCGGATTCCGCCAGATGGCCGATCGCCAATTCCTTAAAAAGACTGGTTCTACAGAAACCTAGAAGCAGTATCAGGCTTACTGTCTGGTTGGACCTCTATTACTCCCTAGGGAGTAAGCGAGCAATCTTCGAGTACCGGGAAGAAAATACACATTCTTCTGGCCTGAAGGGAGTAAGGGTAATAATTCTTTACACCAGCTTATTGTCCTAGTGTACAACTTTATTGGCTTAGTGTAGAACTTTATTGTCTAGTGTACAACTTTATTTTCGTTTTACAACATTTAGTGGTAAAGTTATCATTTCAAACGGCCCGATCGCAAAATACCAATCACTAGCCACAACCCCAGAAAACTGGCAACAGAAAACAAAACGCTGCTCAAGAAAGACAGCTCACTATTCTGGGTTTTTGTAGATATAATTGCGGCACCCATAATCAGCGATCCCACTACAATACTAAACGAAAGGCGGTTAGCTGAATCAGCCAAAGTGCGACGTAGTGGCTCGATGTCTGGCACCCTGATATTCCATTTTAACGTTTCTGAGGTGACACGCTCTAATAGTACCTCGAACTGGCGAGGGGATTGCAGGGAGAGGCTTTTGATGTCTAGAGCCGTTCTCAGGAGCATTTGCAGCGGATCGTCTCCAAATAGCTGACGCCGAAACAAATCTGTGATTAATGGTTTAATCTCATCTAACAGATTCACCTCCGGGTCAAAGGTACGAGCCACCCCCTCCAAATTAGCTATAGTTTTGGCATACAAACCTAGATTACCCGGCAACCGAAGTTTATTGTTACGGGCGGTTTGCAGTACCTCATAGAACACCTGAGAGAAGTTGATTTGCGATAGGCTGAGGTTGAAATACTTGCGGAGCAGGCGAGTAAAGTCGCTTTCCAGGCGAGCCAGGTTCGTGGGCTGGAATGAGTCAGCCAGTTGTATAGTTAACTGGGTACATCGTGTGGCGTCTAAATCGACTATGGCTAAGAGCATTTCCGTTAAAATTTGTTGCGATCGCGGATCTAAACGCCCCACCATGCCACAATCAATTATTGCTACACGCCCATCGTTGAGATAAAATAAGTTGCCTGGATGGGGGTCAGCATGGAAAAAGCCATCAATGTAGAGCTGCTGAAAGAAAACGCGAAATAGCAGCGTGGTAATCTCTCGCCGTCGGGTACTGGGATCTTTACCGTCTTTGGTGGCTGACAAGTCCGCCATTAGCAGCGGCACACCTTCGAGCCACTCCATCACCAGTAACTTTTCCGTTGTCGCATCCCAGTAAATCTCTGGCACCACCAACTGCTTGGGATCGAACCAGCGACTTTTAGAAAGATTGCGCCGCAACTGGTCAGCGTAACCTGCTTCTCTGGTAAAATCCAATTCAGCTAGCAGGGCGTTAGAAAATTCCTCAGCTAGGGATACAACATCATAATCTTGCCCGAACTGAGTCAAAGCTACCAGTTCCGCTAAACTCTTGATCAAAGCAATATCCTGAGCTATAACCACGTCAATCCCAGGACGTTGAATTTTCAGAGCGGCTTCCCTACCGTCTGCCAAAGTTGCCCGATGGGTTTGGGCAATGGAACCAGCAGCAACAGGTTGAGGATTAATTTTGGCAAAAGTTTTTTCTAGGGGCTGTCGCAGTTGTTGCCGAATTACGGTTTCGACTTCTGACCAAGCTACTGGTGGCACTTCAGCTTGCAGGGTAGACAGGGCATCAATATATGCCGCAGGCAGCAAGTCAGGGCGGGTACTCAGCAATTGACCAAGTTTAACATAAACAGGTCCCAAATCTATCATAATATTGCGCAAAACTGCTGGGGTGGGCAGTTTCGGTTCGTCAGCCTTGCCGCCTGTCAGCAAAATGCGCATATAATCCCAACCGTGGCGGAAAACTACTTCGAGAATCTCTCGCTGTCGGGAAGTGGTTTGCGTTAAAGAAAACATAAGTCTTTAAAGTAAATTTTCTAGGTTTGGGTCATCTTGCAGGATTTTAAGTACTTTCTTAATGTCCTGTGTTCGTTCTTTGTTGACAATCAGAGTAACGTTGTTATCTCGTACTACAACCAGATTCTCCACACCAATGGTAACGATTAGCTCCTCTCGATCGCTAGCGTAAAGGATCGTTCCCTGGGTATCCAACCCCAGATGTTTTGCCAGCTCAACATTAGGGGCATCTCCTTTGAGCAGGCGCTCTAGGGCATTCCAGTCCCCCAAATCATCCCAACCGAAAGACCCTGGGATGACATAAGCTAGCTCAGTCTTTTCCATCAAAGCGTAGTCAATACTCTTTTTCGGCAAATCCGGGTAAGCAGCGACGCCTTTTTCTTCCAAAGGATAGATTATTTCTGGCGCGTGCTTGTGCAGTTCGTCTAAAACCACACCAGCCCGGAAGACAAACATCCCGCTGTTCCAAGTGTAGGGGCAATCTCCGGCTGCTGTGGTGGTGCTAAGAAACGCATCTGCTGTTTGCCGATTGGGCTTTTCGGTAAAGCGTTGCACTCGGAAGACAGGCAAGCCCTCAAACGTACCCATCTGCTCACCTTGTTCGATATACCCGTAGCCAGTGGATGGATAGCTTGGTTGGATTCCCAGAGTGACGATAGCTGCCTGAGATGCAGCCAGAGATACTGCTGCGTTGAGAGTTTTATAAAAAGCCAGCTCGTCTCCAATCCAGTGATCCGCAGGGAAAAAGCCAATTACAGCATCCTCCCCATGACGACGGCACACTTCCAGGGTAGCCCAGGCAACTGCCGGAGCTGTATCGCGCCCTTCAGGCTCTATGAGTAAGTTTTCCTTGGGTAACTGGGGTAGTTGCTCTAGCACACCTTCAGCCAGTTGGGCAGATGTTACCACCCACACTGGAGAGGTAAATGCCAACAATCGCGACTCTGTTGCCTGCAACAAGCTTTTGCCACTGCCATCTAGAGATAAAAATTGTTTAGGTCGCTGTTTCCGACTGAGTGGCCAGAACCGCTCCCCTTTACCACCTGCTAGAATAACGGGTATTAAATTTTTCTGGTAATTTTGCTTAGAGTTCATCTATTTTTTGCACAGTAATGGAACCAGAGTTACTATCTAATATATTCGTATCCAAATTCCTTAACTCCAATTTGGAGTCGATCGTTCCATGCAGATATAAATCATTTACACCAATCAGGGTTCCTTCTCCAACATCAAAAAAGCCAAATAAAGATTCAGTAACGGGGTCAAAATTGAATTCTAGATAGGGGTTGGCTCCAGTATTAACCCCCTTGTCCACATCAATATAATTTTTTAAAAGCTTATTATTTTGATCGTAAAAAGAAATTTTTAAAAATTCTAGTTCCTCTGGTGTAATTACTGAAAATTCTTTGGTTTCATTATAACTGAACGAACCTTGAGCTGAATACCCTGTATCACCCTTCCAATTGTAGTCGAATGTAATTGCTTGAGCTGAGTTGGCTCCCATTAAACTTAGAACAAAAAAAGCACTAGCACTGACAATGGCTAGGAGTTGTCTGCGAAATTCTGCCAGAGCAAAGCATTTGGACAGAAATCCTTGGGGGTTCTCGTCGCCCCTACACCAATTTTGGAATTGGCAGAAACGCCCTAGCCAAATTTTTAATTTATTCATGCTCCAAATAAAATTACGTCAGGTTAGCCTGAGTACGTCACATTTTCCTGCGCCCTAATCCCGCTGATTTTTAAAACATCAGTGAAGGTAGGGCAGTAGGTTGGTTTACCAAATGTTGCCGGATTAACAGCATGTTCGTAAGTAAAATGCCGATAGTTCAAGCAAAACCGATCCCACGCTTCCATCTGAACCCGGAACACAGCGATGAAAAAATCTGCCAGCCACAGAGATAAAGGAACCCGAAAATAAATCTTTTTCCCTAGATAATCACAAGCTTCTTCTACTGCTTGGTTCACCGTTATCCCCTGATTTCCTAAGACAAGCTGACGGCTTCTGAGAACATCTGATTCTGAGGGATTGTCAATCAGGTATCGCACAATAGTGGCGATGTCCCGCCCATGAATAAAATGGAAGCTGCCGTCGGCTTTGAACCAACGAATCAAGTTAATCCATTTGACGACATCTGGTAAGCCAGCAGAGAGATGAGAGTAAGGTTTGTTAGCATCTCCCCCTATTACCAGTGTGGGAAATAAAGTGTTAATCCGGGGAGCGATCTCCAATTTTGATAACCGATTTAGGCAGTTATATTTGGAACGGATGTAGTCCGTGCCTATTTCACCAGCTTTCTTGAGTAATTTGTGTTCGCGATCGAGGATACTAGCAGTAGAAAAGTAAATCACCTGCTCGCAAACATCTAGGTTCAGCAGACTTACCAACCGGACAGTTTTGGCAACGTTGACATCAAACGTTTCCTCTTCTCCTCCCCAAGCGGCTGCTGTCAAAATAGCTTGATCGATCGTCTTGAGCAAATCGCTAAAACGATCGATGTGGCGCATATCCCCCTGCAACACATTAACGCCTGGGCGAGCATTATAGTCAACTTGCAGCTTAGAAGGATTCCTAACCAGCAGGAACAACTCGTGCTCTGTCTCTTGAATCAGGGCTTCGCTAATATAGTGACCGATACAGCCACTCGCACCCGTCACTAAAATTCGCTTGGGGGTCATGAAATTTTAACCTTCAGAGGTTGACAGTTCAAGCGTCTAGAGCTAGTAACCGATCGGCTTGTTTGGCAGTTTCAAAGAAAAAAGCCACATTTTCTTCTGGAGTGGTGGGTAACACACCGTGACCAAGATTAAGTATATGACCTCGCCTGCCAGCTTGGCGAATAGTATCCAGAATCCGATTGCGGATAAAATCTTTGTCACCATATAAGGCACAGGGGTCAAGATTCCCCTGGACGCCCATATTAGCACCCAGTCTGGCCCTTGCCTCTTTCATCTCCACAGTCCAGTCTACACTAACAATATCGACGCCAGATTGTCCCATTCGTTCCAGCAAACCAGCACTGCCGTTAATGTAAAGGATTAGGGGTGTATCTGGGTGAGTTGCCTTCACCTGTTTCACCACTCGTTGCTGATAAGGCAAAGCAAATTTTTCGTAGTCTTGGGGACTGAGTTGCCCTGCCCAAGAGTCGAACATTTGTACCACTTGGGCACCAGAATCAATTTGGTAGCGGACATAGACAGCGATCGCATCTGCCAGCTTACCCAAAAACTTATGCAACATATCTGGCTCTGTGAAAGCCATGCTCTTAATATTGATATAGTCTTTAGAGCTTTTGCCTTCAATCGCATAAGCCGCCAGCGTCCAAGGGGCACCCACAAAACCCAATACAGCAGCTTTATTCCCCACTTCCTGCCGCAATGTCTGCAAAATTTCCCGGATGAAGTGAAACTTTTCTTCTGGTTCCAAGGGATGCAGGTTGTCAATCTGCTCCAAGCTGCGGATAGGCGGATCGATTACCGGGCCTCGACTTTCGATAATGTCAAAGTCGATGCCGATTCCAGGCAGGGGCGTCAGGATATCCGAAAACAAAATTACCCCGTCTGGCTGATATGCCCGGTAGGGTTGCAGGGATATTTCAATTGCCAGTTCTGCTTTCTCAGAGCGATCGCGAAACGAGGGATACCGCTCTCGCAATTGGCGATAAACTTTCATATAGCGACCCGCCTGCCGCATCATCCACACCGGAGGTCGGTCTAACTCTTCACCACGAGCCGCCCGTAACAGATAAGGTATCTGGGTTGACCCAGCCATTGAAACTCCCACATTGTTTGATAAAGGCATAAGGCAAGCATATCATTATGAGATGCGCATTTCGTTACACAGTCCTGAGCCAGTATCGAAGTAGGGCATGACGGTATTGAGCCAATCCCGTCAAAGATAACGTTAGTCGTTAGCGCCAGTGCTTCAGACACCCGACAACCGCCGTAAAATAAGATAGCATCAAGAGGGCGATCGCGCGACGACATTAACCCGTTTTCTCCGAACAGTACCTTTGCTTGACCGCTGCCATTGACTTTAAATGCCATAATTATAATAAATACCTCATGAATACAAGCGAACTAAAAGTTAGTCTGCCCTCCGGACTGTCATTAGATGAAGCCAAACTACTTCTAGCGATTAAACTCTATGAAGTAGGGAAAATATCACGAGCGATCGCGAAACGAGGGATTCCGCTCTCGCAATTGGCGATAAACTGCTAGACGTTGGTTACAGATTCAGGGCGACTTAGGAGTCATTGAGGTAGGACATGGGTATGGATAATTTGGTAGCTTACAATTCACCAGAAGAATATGTAGCGGCGATGCGAGCAGCTTTGTGGGATGCCAATCGCCCTCTGGCTATTAAACTAGCTCGAGAAGCAATTAAGCACTTCCCGGAACATGAGGAAGTTCAAAAATTTGATTACGTCCTAAACCCACCACCACCTAGAGTTGTTCCCAGCACTCCTGAAGAGCGTCAAAGAGTTTTAGCTGACCACGAATGGCTCAAACAACACCGGGATGAATATAAAAACCGCTGGGTAGGAGTTCGCAATGGAGAGTTATTAGCTGATGCTGCCTCTTTAAACGAACTAATTGAGCGCATTGGGTCAGATAATATCAAGGGTGTATTTCTAACAGCGATTTATTAATGTTGTTACTCTTTCCTGATGGTTCTAGTTTTGCTACTGGGGCAATGCCGTATCAGTATATTCCAGTAATTCCGACTGAAAGCGCTAATCGGATAATTCTTAGAGTTGAGGTAGGCGGTATTTCTATCCAAACTGTAGTTGATACGGGTGCCCCTTATGCAATTTTTCCGCCATCAGTTGCCAGGTTTGGCGGTTTTAATCCTGCCGTTATTCTGGGGCGGGAAAGGATGTTAATTAGAGGAATGCGGTTAGATGGGAGCATCGATAGAATTCCAATTAAGTTGGTGGCATCCCTTGGTGATAATCTGGATGTAATGGCTACAGTTTTTGTACCGGATAGTGAGGATATGTGGGGTGATTTCCCAGCTTTTATCGGGTTGGGAGGGGTTCTCGATAGGATCAGATTTGCTGTAGACCCGAACGAGGACATGTTCTACTTTGGTTCATTGGCATCAACTATATAATTCTTGACATCGCAGCAAACGAAAGGATTCTCGTTCCCAGGCAGAGCCTGGGAACGAGAAAAAGGTATTACAGCAGTTGTAGCTTTGCTCTGCTTAGAGTGACAGAAGAGCCTTAAAATGAAAGGGCGACTGTTGACATGAGGTCAAACCAATGAAAGTGCGACAACTCCGCTACAGTAAAGAGGAATTTGCTCGACATGGCGATGAGATTTATGAATCTCTTGTGCGTCCTCAAGTCGAAGCAGGCAATCATGGCAAGATTGTGGCTCTCGACATTGAAACCGGAGCTTTTGAGGTTGCAGACGAAATTTTAACTGCAACCGATCAATTATTTGAGCGACTCCCGGATGCCCAACCCTGGATTGTCCGCATTGGACATCGGGCAGTTCATCGTTTCGGAGCACGGAGCCTTAGAAAGTCTGTATGATGAACATGAATGCAAGCGAACTAAAAGTTAGTCTGCCCCCCGGACTGTCATTAGATGAAGCCAAACTACTCCTAGCGATTAAACTCTATGAAGTAGGGAAAATATCACTAGGACAGGCGGCGTCTATCGCCGGATTTTCCAAACGTACTTTTATGGAAATATTAGGACGATATCAAGTCCCCATCTTCGCTTATTCTCATGAAGAATTGCGGCAGGAATTGGGGATGTGAATATACCCGTAGCCCATATCATTACGGGATAAAACTTAAAATCCCACGTTCACCATCTAGATGAGCTAAAACTCCCACAGGTAAAGCAGCATTAGCACCATCATGACCAAAAGAAAAGTCAGAGACAATGGGGATACCTAAGTCAGCAAGGCGATCGCGCAGTACCTCAACTACTGTAAAACTGGGTACATTCGGGGGAGCTTCACAGCGGCTAAAACGTCCCAGAGCAATTCCTCGAATCGAAGTAAACGCACCAGTTAAGCGCCACTGCGTCAGGAGGCGATCGATCCGATAGGGAGCCTCGGTTACATCCTCCAATGCTAGGATCGCGCCATCTAGATAAGGTTGTATCGGCGTATTTAGTAGATGAGTAGCTACGGTGAGATTTGCCGGGAGCAGGATACCTGTAACTTCGCCACCGCCCCAGCCGATGCCAGTCAGGGGAGCTAAATTACGCCCTTCTACCAAGTCAAATAACCGCTCAATAGACCAATCAGGCTCGGCAGCCAGGGTAGTCAGTACCGGGCCGTGTACGCCTGAAACACCGATTTGGCAAAGGCTCCACAGCAAACAAGTAACATCAGAAAAGCCAATCAGCCACTTCGTAGGGGGGCAAACAGGCCAAGTCCAGTTTTCTAACAGTCTAGAGCTGCCATAACCGCCCCTAGCACAGAGAATGCCACGACATTCAGGATCTTGCCAAGCATCCGCCAGTTGGCGCTGTCGTTCGATATCGGTACCAGCCAGGTAGCCCCAGCGGTGATTAATACTGCTATCTACTTTTACTATATAGCCGTGCGATCGCCATATTTCTACACCCTTCTCAAATACCTCGAATTCTCGCAAAGCACCACTGGGGGCAATTACTCTCAGCAAATCCCCTGGTTTTAGCGGTGGTGGCAGTTGGCAGTTTTTCAATATTGGGACACCGAAATCTTTGGTAGGTTGGGTTGAGGTACGAAACCCAACATGATGTAGAGCTGCCAGTGGTAAGTCGGCTAGGCGATCGCGCAGTACCTCAACTACTGTAAACCTAGGGATTTATGATACCATAAGTGGAGACTGCTATAATGGGCAACTCCCTAGTAGTCAGAATGATTAAGAAGGAGATATTGCATGATTCAATCTACACCCAATCGCGTAGTACGTCGAGGTCGAGTTTTTCCAGAAATTCAATGGTCGTCAGAAGAGAAAGCCAGACATCAATCTAGACAAGAAGCATTTTATCAGCGTTGTTGGGCAATATTTGAGAAATTAAAACCTGAAATTCTGGATAAATATTATGGCTGGTACATTGCTATTGAACCAGATAGTGGGGATTATTTTATTGATCCAGATCAAGAAGTTGTCAGTATACTAGCTCGCCAGAAATACCCTAATGTTATCCATCACATTTTTGGGATTAACGAAACTGGTGTAAGTGGTAGAATATGATTCAAGGGAGTTTTGGAGATAAGGGACAGATATATTTTGATGTTGAATTGATTGATGAAGATGGGCTAACTTTGACTGTAGAAGCCATGCTAGATACAGGTTTTACTGAATTGTTAGCAATGAATAAACAAGATGTAGAAAGTTTGGATTGGAGATTTTTACGACAACACAAATTAAGGACAGCACAGGGCGAAGAATTATTTGATGTTTATCTGGCGAAAGTTGCAATATCCGGTCAGGAATTTCAAGTTCCTGTTTTTGCTGGTCGGGAAATTCAAGAGGTTTTGTTAGGTTCTCAGTGGCTTAAGGTATTTACATTAGTGGCGAATTATGGTAAAGGTGAGGTATATTTAGAGCGCACTTTAGCAGAAGAACTAGCTAGTGCTGATTAGCGGGTTGTTATCAATTTTTTACCTATTCAGCTTTTACTATATAGCCGTGCGATCGCCATATTTCTACACCCTTCTCAAATAGCTCGAATTCTCGCAAAGCACCACTGGGGGCAATTACTCGCAGCAAATCCCCTGGTTTTAGCGCAGGTGGTAGTTGGCAGTAGTTTATCATCGGGATGCAAAAATTATTGTTTATTGATATTATGTCTCTAGCGATTTTCATGTGCTTCAAGGAAGCAAACAGAGCAGAATAATTTATGTCCTCCTTCCCAACAACAGAATTTTTAAGTGGCTATTGGCAAGATGCTTTCAATCTCAAGCAACATTTACAGGAATTTTTACAGATAGACTTAGAAACCCTAGAAGCTAGACTAAAAACGGGGCAACAAGACCTAGCAGAAATTGGTCATCATGATTTCAACTGGGAGAAAGCAACCGAGTTTTATGGCAAACGAGTAGGAGAGGCTTACTTATTTGAACTAGGTGCTTGGCATCTAAGCAGTCAGGACTATATTGGCGCAACTTTACAGTTGATTGCCGATCGAGCTCAAGGTCGGGTCTTAGATTTTGGGGGCGGTATTGGAACTCATACGATTGCCGCAGCGCTTTCTCCGCAAGTACAACAGGTCATCTATTGTGACATCAACCCCGTTAACCTTGGTTTTGTTGAAAAACGGGTCTTGCAAATGGGACTGAGTAACAAAGTTAAATGTTGTCTTGAAGTTTCTCCAGAAGAAACTTTTGACACCATTATTTGTTTTGATGTTTTAGAACATCTACCAGACCCCAGCCAACAGTTGTTACAGTTTCACAAAATGTTGCCCCCTGAAGGCAAAATTATCCTCAACTGGTATTTTTTTAAAGGCTTTAACCAAGAGTTTCCCTTTCATTTAGATGACCCTCAAGTGGTAGACACGTTCTTCCTGACTCTTCAGCAAAACTTTCTAGAAGTGTTTCACCCTTATTTGATCGTAGCTCGTTGCTACCGCAAATGGACAAGACCAGGACTTACGTAGACTGGGCATATGTAGGGGCAACCCACCCCTAGTGGGGGTGGGTTTGCCCCTACGAACCGCTATATGTAGCCCACATTCCGCACCAGCCCTGGTGCGTGGAATTAGGAGGCAGAGCCTCACCAACAGCGTTCCCAGGCAGAGCCTGGGAACGAGAATACGAGAATAAGGAGAAAAACGAAAAAACTTTAGGGTGCGGAATGTGGGTTATAGGGGCAACCACGGGGGTGCCCCTACGAACCACTATATTTAGAGGCAGTGCGTAAGTCCTGTTTTAATTGCTCTGCCAACTTAGATCTATCCGTTCTTGGGCTTTTTGTAGGGCTTTTTGGGGGGAACCACCCATAAGCGTGGCTTCAATAGCTCTACCGAGACTTTCAGAAAGACTATTATATCCTGCAATAATAGGTCGAGCGTGTGCCACTGTCATTTGCTCCAGAAACACTTTTAGCACTGGTTGATGCTCCACAAATTCCTGATATGCTTTACTTTTGGCTGCTTTAACGTTAACTGGTAAAAAACCAGTCCCGATACTAAATTCTGTTTGGAATTCTTCACTCAAAACATACTCTAAAAATTTCAGAGCGGCTTGTTCTCTTGCTGGTGTGGTCTTCATAACAAACAAATTTCCGGTGCCCAGTACAGTGGCTCGCTCAGTGCTGGCTGGTATGGGAAATACCCCATAATCAACATTATTTTTCATGATGTATGTCCAAGGCCCAGTTAACTGCATCGCCACGCGACCATTAATGAAGCTATCTTCTTCATAACCCCGCTCTGGCGCAGATAGTACTGCGGAACCATCCTTTAACAAATCTTGCCAAAACTGCAAGGCGGCTAAAGCCCCTGGATTAAGTAAATTCGGTCGGTTGTTTTGCACTACTTCACCCCCAGCGCTCAACAAGAAGGGAAACCAGCAGAAAACTGTCCATTCTCCCTTCCCCAAAGGCAGTAACATTCCGTACTGTTCGGGGCGGTTGTCGCCATTGCGATCTTCAGTCAGTTTTTTTGATACTTCCCTTAACTCTTCCCAGGTTTTAGGTATCTGAGTGATGCCAGCTTTTTCAAAAAGCTTAGGACGGTAAAAAATGCCTATATTACTGGTGTACAGTGGAACTGACCAAATATGACCATCTAGCTTCAACTCCTCAAAGAGGTTTGGGCTAATATCCGACTTGTTCGGCAATGTATCTAGCCAATCTTCTATGGGGACAATAGCTCCCATTTCTACGAACTGACCCGTAAGCTGAGGGTAGAATGCGAGTATATCTGGCGCAGCATTGCCGACAACTGCTGTCAATATTTTGGGCAATTGTTGGTCGAGTTGACCAGCATAGAGCGATTCTACTTGAACATCGGTATTAGTCTGATTAAATCTGTCTACCAGTTTTTGAAACACATCTCGATTTTTGGGGGGATTGATACCCTGCCACAGAGTCAGATGAATTTTCCCATCACCGATCGATCTGTCAGCTTGACAACCGCCACAAATCAGCAAACACAAACACAGGAAAATTACTCCTAGCCTTTTCATTTCAAAAAAACGCCGAAATACTCCTTTAATTTTATAGTTTTTCATGGTGTTAAAACCAGTTATAGCAGGAGTCAGGAGTCAGGAGTCAGGAGTCAGGAGTCAGGAGTAAAGCCCTTACTGTGACTGGATTTGAAATTGAGAGAATGTCCTAACCGCCTGTTGGGTTGCTATAAATCTCATCTAAAAATTTCTACTCGTACTATCTTCTGCTCTTGTATAAAAATAAGTTTTTGGTTCAGTTAATTTTCGAGTATTAAATTTCTCTTCTGCCCGCAACCATAAGTCTGTATCTTCAGCATAAGCCATGTCTTTAAATCCTTGTAATTCAAAAAAAACGTGTCTTTTACCAAAAAATGTTGGTCCCAAAACGCATTCGTAAATATTAATTTTTTTATTTAAATTATAATAATCAGCTACCCATACATCTTCGTTAGTTTCAAAACCACCTTCGATTAAGTCTAGTTCTGGATGCTGTTTCATATAGTTAAGTCGCGATTGTAAATGTTCGGGCTTGTATCGATCGTCACTGTCAATAAAAGTTATATATTGGCCAAATGATGCCTGAATACCCGCATTTCTCGAAAATCCCGCTTTCCTATTTTTATGTTTAAAATACCGAATTTTATCAAATTTATCAACAAATAGATTCACTATTTTAAACGTCTCATCGGCGCTGCCGTCATCCACTACAATCAGTTCCCAATCTTGAACAACTTGCTCGATCACACTATTGATACAGTTGCTTAAATATTTCGCCCTATTATAGGTAGGGAGGATAATTGATATCTCAGGCATTGGAGCAAAACGGATATTACTCATTTGTTTGTTTTGATTTGTTACAGCGGCGGTTCTGAAGATGAATTCTCTGATGAATTAGTGTAATTTGGTAAGCTGGGAAAATTATCGATACCAGAGGCGGCGCGAATGTGATTTAACTGTTTCAGCGCCCACTCGGCTGTTTGTTGAACTTCAGCATCGGAATCGTCAACCGCGTGCAGCAATAGTTGATTCATTTGAGCAAGCAATTCATAAATCCTAGTTATATCTCGAATCGCATTTTTACGCACATTAGCATTTTGATCTTGCAGCGAAAGAGCCAGTGCCCTATTCATAGGTTTTAGGGTGCGAGTCCCGATTTGGGAAACTGCCTCTAAAATTAAACTGCGCTGCTGAGAATCGGAATCAATCATCAGCTCTAGCAGAGGCTGCAATGCCCGTGAGTCTCCCTGCTGCGCCAAATCCCAGATTGCTTTGCGGCGCTTGTTCTTATCACGGGCATGTAAATCTTGAATCAATTCATCAACAATATTTATTTTCTCTAAACGAGTGGTTTGTTCAACAGGTAAAGCTTCTGCCGATGTCTGGTTTTTTGGTTGAACTTCAAGGCTGTTGATTTTTGATAACTTTACAGGAGCAGGTGTGTAACTATTGTTACGACTTTCCTCCAATTTTTTTTGGGGTTTAAATTCTACCCGCTCAGTACGAGTCTGGTAAGTTTCGGATAGCTGTGATGGTGGGAGTTCTGTTTCATCTTCATCAAACTCTTCATAACCAAAGGCTTTTAAAAACACGTAAATTCCCCCTCCCAAGCCGACAAGGGTTAATAACACTCCCAAAGCCAGCCAGAACCAATGAGGTAAAGAAGTGGTTTGATCTGTGTTAGATTTATCAGCAGCTAAAAAGGGTTTGCTAGTAACTGTAGGGCTGGGTTTCTCAGCCGGCTCCGCCTGCAACCGCTCCCAAGTGGCATCGTTGGCAATGCCGTCCGCCGTTAAACCAACGGCTGCTTGGAATTTGGAAATGGCAGCTTTGGTGCCTGAGCCATAAAGTCCATCTATCAATCCGTCGTAGTATCCTAACTGCTTCAGCTTTGTTTGCAGTATCTCGATTTTCCCATCCGGAGCGCTTTGTTGAGGGTTAGGTGGCACAGTTGCGCTTGGGGAAGCTTCAGGTAAAGGTGTGCTGGTGTTCCCCACATCTGGCTTGATTGACGACTGCGAGGCTGAAGGGGTTGGAGAACTCAACCCCTGACTTTGTACATTAGGGGTATAGCTCAGACAGGTAACGCAGGTAATGAGAACCAAAGTCAAACGGTAGGGGATCATATAGTAAATGGGAATAGAAGCAGCTAGTCTTAACAGGGATTGATTGTAGCTAGCACAATCTTAACTGCCTTAAAGATCGATTGACACAAAAGCTGCTCGTGAGCCCCGAAGTTCAGCTACAGTTAAGTTGATGCCTCGGGATGTAGCAACTTCTCGGATTCCGATTTCCCGACCTCCTCTGATAACAGTGCTAGTTGACGCTCAGATGGCTCTAACACGGGTATATTCACAGTTGCGGTTTGCTCAACTGATACATTAGTCTTCACAACTGTGGGTTTGCTTTCCAGATCGTTTTGCCTTGTGCTACGCCCAAGTGTAAACTTTGCTAGCGATCGGCTAGTATGAGCTAGAACCTCGCGCTGATTGATTAAGTAGATACTGAGCAAGGTTATACCTACCCCCATCCACTGTACAGGAGTTAGTACCTCTGACAGGAATAAATTGCCAAATATCAGAGCAAACACCGGGGTCAAAAAGGTCAGGGAACTTAAACTGGTAAGATTACCTGTGGAAGCAAAGTAGAAAAACAACCCGTAGGCGATAGCACTGCCAAAAACAGTGGAGTACCCCAACGCTATCCATCCAGACTGGTTGATATGTACCCATTGTTCTGTTTCCCAGAAGAAGGAGAGTGCAAATAAGGGCAAGCCGCCTAAAATCATGTGCCAGCCGGTAGCTGTTATGGGATCGGCATACCGACTGACAAACCGAATTGTTACTGTACCTACTGCCATTGACAGTGATGCTAGCAGCATCAGCCACTCCCCATGCTCAAACAACTGACCGACGTCCATCGGAATTTTACCATTGGTTAGTAGCTGTAAAATCCATTCATTTGGCAAGCCAATCAGACTGATTCCCAGGATACCTAAACCGATTCCTAACCCGCCCCAAAAACCAATTATTTCTCCAAATAGCCAGCTTGATAGCAAAGCCACAGCCAAAGGTTGGGTATCAATCATCACCGAACCTAAGCCAGCACTGGTTCTCACCAATCCCTCAGCCAGAAATCCTTGAAATAAGGAGCCATCTACCAAGGCAAACAAGCTAATCCACAGCCAAGCCGCCCAGCCTTTGGGGTGGGAGCGTCCTAGCATCGCTGCCACCGCCAAGACTAAAACCCCAGCAGGTACTAAACGCACCCCAGCCATGAACAGGGGGGTGGTGTTTGGGATAACGCCTTTCATCGCTACCATTGCTGTTCCCCAGAAGAAAAACGGGGCAATTAGCAGTACTGGCCCTAAGAGAAAAGTCGATCTAGAAGTTTGCTGCATCCGGTTTGCGGTTAAAAAAATGTAAATTTTCTTTACTTAATTTTACCTGAACTGCTGGAAATGCCCAGTCAGGAGTCAGGAGTCAGGAGTCAGGAGTCAGGAGTCAGGAGTTTATTGGGGGTCCTAGCGCAAATTCAAGTGTTATACATATCAGTTTTACGGCTGATAATATATGCTACAATAAATCCCAAATCCTTGCATCAAAAATCCCAAATCCAAAATTGATTGACTGCTCATGATCTGGCCTTTTAAGCTCAAATTTCGTAAACAGATTGCTCGGATTGAAATTACAGGTGCCATTGGTAGTACCACCCGCAAAACCGTTCTCAATGCTCTTAAAGTAGTTGAGGAAGGAAAATTTCCAGCTTTACTGCTCCGCATTGACAGCCCTGGCGGCACGGTGGGTGATTCCCAAGAGATTTACAGCGCCCTCAAACGGCTCACAGAAAAAGTAAAAATTGTTGCCAGTTTCGGGAATATCTCGGCATCCGGGGGAGTATATATCGGCATGGGAGCCGAACATATCGTGGCGAACCCAGGCACGATTACTGGCAGCATCGGGGTAATTCTGCGCGGCAACAACATAGAACGCCTGCTAGAAAAAGTCGGCGTTTCTTTCAAAACGATCAAATCTGGTCCTTACAAAGACATTTTGGCTTTTGACCGGGAACTGACTGAACCGGAAAAAGAAATACTCCAACAGTTGATTGACACCACTTATCAACAGTTTGTGCAAACAATTGCTTTATCTCGTAATTTAGCAATAGACACTGTTAAAAGTTTCGCTGACGGTCGCATTTTTAGCGGGGAGCAAGCTGTAGTTTTGGGGGTCGTCGATCGCTTGGGTACAGAGGAAGATGCCCGTCGCTGGGCTGCTGAACTGGTGGGTCTTGACCCCGAAAAAACCCGGTGCTTTACTATAGAGGAACGTAAGCCTCTGTGGAACCGTCTGTTACAGGGGAGAGTTCCCCTGGGATCGGGAATGTCCGCTGGCATAAATTGGTTAGAATTTGAACTAGCTACTAATGGTCAGCCTCTGTGGCTCTACCGACCATAGTAGAATGGGCGATTTTAGATGGTTTCTAAAATCCTGGCATCCAAAATCAAGAATAATTAGTTAAGGGAGGATTTTTGCGTGGAGTGGAAAGTTCGGGCAATTCGGGGCGCAACCACTGCTGACTCTAATACAAAAGAGGCAATCCGAGAAGCAGTAACAGAACTGCTAGACGAATTGTCAGCCAGGAATCAGCTAGATCCGAACGAAATTATTAGTGCCATCTTCACGACTACCCCAGATTTGGATGCCATATTTCCGGCAGCGATCGCACGAGAACGTCCCGAATGGGACCAAGTTGCCCTGCTCGACGTTCAGCACATGTATGTGCCGGGATCGCTGGAACGTTGTATCCGGTTTTTAATCCAAATCAACATGCCAGCCTCCCAAACCCAAATTCATCATCCCTATCTGCGTCAAGCAAAAAACCTCAGACCAGATTGGGATCTAGCCCAAATTAGCATCCGTTCCTCATCCGGAGTTTAGCTAGATCGCCGTTTGTGAAAACGAATCCCCAAAAAGATGTCATACAAAAAGCTCAAAAAATCCTTTCCTTGTAGCAATCCCAAGGATTGATGACAGCCTTTTGCATCCATTAGAGGTTTAGTGGCATAGTAGGCAGCTTGGTAGTTATACCAGGGGATAGAAGGCCATAAATGATGGATGAGATGGTAGTTTTGCCCCAAAATCAGGAAATTGAGAATGGGACTGGGGTAAACACGGGCATTTTTCCAGCGCGATCGCTCTTGAAACGGACGATGAGGTAAATAATCAAAAAATAAACCCAATGCCAGCCCCACCACCAGCGCTGGTGAAAACCAAAAATTCAAAATATAGCCTAAAAAGTCATACTGACAAGCAATATAGACGATAGTTGCCACAAACAAACGGCTGAAAAACCATTCCAGCAGTTCATACTTGCGCCACAAGCGACGCTTAAAGAAAAAAACCTCATGGTAAAAAAAGCGGGCGGCAATCAACCAAAGTGGCCCGCCCGTGGAAACAAAATGATCCGGGTCATTTTCCGGATCGTTTACATGGGCATGATGCTGCATATGAACTCGCGTAAACACCGGGAAGGCAAAACCCAACATCAGGGCACTGCCATGTCCAAGAATGGCATTAACCACTCGGTTACGATGAGCGGCATGATGACAGGCATCGTGAATCACTGTCCCCGCCATGTGTAAAGCAATAACGTTGATAACAAAGCAGCACCAATCTGGCCAGTCCCAGCGCCAGTAACCAAATACAGAGAATACCACTAACGCTAAAGCTGCTAAAAACATCAGTAGCGTTGGGTTAAAGTTACCTGGAGCTTCCAGGAATTCTTTAGGAACTGTCAGCGGCTTTTGTGCCTCCGACATCTTTGTCTGTTCTCCTTTTTAACTATCGTCGCGTGAATTGAGCTTGCCGCCCCCAAGCCAAACTCCCGATGGGGGAAGTGGCTGGCAGTACCCGAACTATCCTTAAACATACTTGGCTTAATTGCCATAACTGCCCAGGAACTTTTTTTTGCTTGACTGGTCACTAGAGGATGTAAGGCTCAATGCTATTAGCACATAAAATGCTCTACCACTGGCACCACTGGCGTTCGGTGCAGTTATTTCACCGTTGCCCCTCATGGCTGTATCAGGTTTAGCTGGGTACATCACCTGTAGTATACGGTACCAAGGAGCAATGATAAAGATTTGTGAAATTAGCTCATTTAATTCTAAAGAGCGCTGTCGATAATCTAGAAATATTGTAGGAGGATTGCTTTATGTCACCTAACCTGTCTCAGTTCGCTAGCAAGCTTCTGCCCTTAGTAAGTAAGGGTGTTGGGTTATCCGCTGGTGTAACAATGTTACTCAGTAGCAGTGGAGCCTTCGCTCTAAGTGCATCTTCGGCTGGGGTACCTGATGTGGTGGTTCCCACACAACAAATACCAGGGACTACTGCTCCGAACACTACCACTCCCATTCCCACTAATAATCCGGTTAACACCACTTCTAGTGATATCCGGTTTACCTGCGATTATGTCAATGGTAATTACCAAGTAATGTATCACCCTGAAAGTCAACCAGGACAAGCATTTCCCTGGGCAAGACCAACTGATATGGGGGATGGGTGGACGCCACTGCGGCGTTGCCAAGCAATTGCCGAACGCCTGGAACAGTACCGATCTGCTGGTCTCCAGCAAATGAATACATCTGTAGCAAATGGCTACAATATTGTCTGTGTGACTACTGACAAAGTTCCGGGTTGTCGGATTGTGTTCACAGTGCCTCCCGGTCAAGATCCAGTGGCAACTCGCGATCGCGTATTCCAAAGCTTGACTGTTGCTGACAGCGGTCAAACACCTGATGTAGTCAACACTTTTACTGGCAACGGCAACATACTCAATCAGTTGCTGGGGCGGGGTGGCTCCTCACAACACCGGGTTATTACCAGTTCTCAGTCCCATAGTCGTGGACCGATTAACTTGCAGCAATTCTTAGATTCTAATGATGGTGGCACCGGCGCAAGGTTACAAGGGGGGGGTATTTCCCAGCCTGCTCCATCCACCTCTGGTCACCACCTCCTCAATATTCGCTAACACCATTGTCGGGTGCGGTCTGCGCCTGCGATCGGTAGTTCTTTCTCGTTCCCAGGCTCTGCCTGGGAACGCTCTTGTTGAGGCTCTGCCTCCAAACTTCTTTATTAAAGATTTTTTTTCTCGTTCCCAGGCTCTGCCTGGGAACGCTCTTGTTGAGGCTCTGCCTCCAAACTTCTTTATTAAAGATTTTTTAGAGTTGGCAGAAATTATCTAAATTAATGTAACGTCTCTACGCCGCTATAGCTTAGGGTGCCCTAGACTGTACCATAACGCACCGACTGAGCAATGGTGCCAAGTACTCGGAAATCTACGTTAGTTATAATTTTGAGTATGGGTGACCAGGGATTTGAACCCTGAACCACCGGATTAAGAGTCCGCTGCTCTGCCGTTGAGCTAGTCACCCATGATGATTTCTATCATAGCAAATTTTGCTAAATTAGCTAGTGGCGAGATAGCTGGGAAAATGGCTATCGAGACGGATACGAGCAATCTAAAATCGAATGGGTGAAGAAAAGCGCAGTCTGTTCCGTAAAGAATCACTAGAGCGGTTATCCTCTCCAGAAAGATTAGATCGGCTGATGCAAGTAGTCAGCCCCAAAGAATGGTTGGCTTTGTTTGCTCTAGGTTCTCTGGTAGTAGTGGCACTGTTGTGGAGTATTTTTGGTCGTATACCTGTAATTGTTACTGGACGGGGAGTAATGATTTATCCCAGGCGGATTGTGGAATTAGACTCACCAGTGTCTGGGCAGTTGCAGAAGTTGCGGATACAAGTGGGAGATTGTATCTCCAAAGGTGCTGTGCTGGCAGATGTGGATCAAACAGAGCTGGAAAAGCAACTCCAACAGCAAAAGAATAACATAGCACAACTGCAACAACAGGATTTACAACTAAACACATTATCTCAGGAAAGGAACTCTTTAGAGCTGCAGTCGAGTGAAAAGCAGCGAGAAGATCTCAAACAACGCCAACAGCAAAATCGAGAGATAGCCCTCCAAAATCAAGAAAGTGAAATCGCAGCTATCCAAAAGCAACGAAAAACCTTAAAGGAACGCCTAAACAATACTCAAGCTTTAACTGCTACCTTGGCAAAAAGACTTCAGGTTCGCCAAGAAATTAAAAAAATAGGAGCTATTTCCGATGATGTAGTTTTGCAGTCAGAACAAAGTTATCGGGACAACCTTAATCAAATTGCTGATTTAGAAGCCCAGATACAGGAACTAAATGTTCGGGAAGCTAAAGCTGCTCAAACTTATGAAACTAGCAAGAATCAACTTGCTGATATAGCAGGTCAATTACGCGATTTAGACACCAAAGAAAAAACTTTGGTGCAACAAAGCTTGGAAGCGAAAATCATCAGGACTAATAATATTGAAGAAGTAAAGCGACAAATTTCTCAGTTAGAGGTGCAAAGAAAAGAGAAAAGCCAAATTTTAGCTCAGGAAAGTGGCTGTATTTTAGAAGTCACTGCCATTCCTGGGCAAGTAGTTAATTCTGGAAGCAGTTTAGGGCTGATGGAAATAAAGCAGTCAACTAGCCAGATGGTAAGTTTAGCTTATTTTTCAGTCAAAGATGGCAAACAAATTAAACAGGGTATGTCTATGCAAATTACCCCTGAAACTGTGAAACGGGAAGAATTTGGAGGCATCGTTGGTGATGTTAATTATGTATCGCCGTATCCAGTTAGTAAGGAGGCAATTATCAAATCTGTGGGTAATTCCGAAATAGCGCAAGCGCTGACATTCCAGGGAGGGCAGGTTGAGGTGTTAGGAAAAGCCAAGCTTGACCCCAAAACCTACAGTGGCTACAAATGGTCTTCTTCTCAAGGCCCTGAAATGCACATTTCTAACGGCACCCCCACATCAGTTCGGGTGAAAGTAGATGAACGGGCTCCTTTTACCTTTGTTATACCGATTCTGAAATCTGCCACTGGTGTCCAGTGAACTTCCCAGGCAGAGCCTAGGAACGAGAAATGAACCTCAGGACTTTAGATAGTTAACCTGCAGGGATGCCAAACACTTTCTCTACAGAACCGGATTACGATGACCATTGCGCTCCTGGTTGTCCTTTTTTGTATAGTACGAAGAATAATACTGATAGTAGTATCCCTGATGTTCCTGATCGATCTTGTTGATTATCAAACCAGCCATATTACAATAAGTACCTCTGAGAATTTCCATAGCACGTTTGACAACTATCCGAGAGGTCTGATTCATGGCTACCACTAAAATCATCCCATCTACCTTAGTAGCAAGGCATTGGGCATCCGTAAGGCCGACAATTGGTGGAGTGTCTATCAACACATAATCGTATTCTTGACACCACTCATTCATCAGATCGGTCATCCTTTGAGAGTTCAGCAAAACTACCGGGTTTGGAGGTGTTGGTCCGGCAACGATCACATGAGGATTGTCAGCTCCTGGGGGCGTATGAATCAATTCCTGCCAGGGACGAGCTGTGGCGATCGTCGTGCTTAAACCTTCTGCCTCACCCAACGCGGCGGCGTTTGTTGGATCTAATAACTTGTGAATAATAGGTCTATGCATATCCGCATCCACAATCAGCACTCGATGACCCATTTCAGTAAGTGCCACACCCAAGTTATAGGTTGTGGTAGACTTGCCTTCTTGAGGAATGGCAGAGGTTAAAGCCAGGATTTTGCCTCCCCGTTGCGGGCTAACATAGGTTAAGTTGAGCGCTAAAGAGCGGAGAGATTCAGTAAAGGGTGAAAAGTTGTATCTTTGATATTTTTTATTTGTGAAAAATACCGGACTTGCAGTTTTCTTATCTACAGCAGGAATTGTTCCCAGTACAGGGATTCCAGTCAAAGCTTTGACTTCTTCTGGATCTTTTATTCTGGTATCTAACCACTCCAATAGTAAAGCAGTCAATACACCCATACCCAAGCCACCCATCAACCCCATTAGCAATCTCTGTTCTACCTTTGGAGAAACAGGCTGAGTGGGCAAGTACGCAGGTTCCAGAATTTTCCACGGGGCAATTTCTTCGGCTTTTTTTATCCGCAACTCTTGCAGTTTTTGCAAAAAGCCGTTAAACTGCTCAGAATTAATCTTATATTGACGTTGTAATTCTGCATAATACTGTTGCAAGGGCGGAATTTTTTGAAAAAGATTTGCCACCTCTGCCTGAGATTGGCGTATACTGTCTATCTGAGTTTTTTCGACTGCCAAGTTAGTTTGAGTTTTGAGTAACTCAGTGGTCAGACTTTGGGCAGTAGAATTTTCTGAATTAGAGAAAACTCCATTTGTCAGGTCATTTGTTGGAATTGAGCGTTTTATAACTTTTTCAGCTCTTTCCTGCAACAGACGCACAATTTTATCCCGCTCAATTCTCAAATTTTGCATTTTCGGGTGCGTACTTAAAAAGCGCAGACTTTCTTGAGCGTAAGTTAAATCTATTTCCTGAAGCTTTTTAACCAAATCTCTGTAACCGCTATCCTCAGTCAGCATAGAAGTTGTCAGTGCATTTTGAGGGTTTAACCCCGCTTGCGCCATTTGGCGCAGAATTTCTTGATACTGGCGATTAGTTTGCTGTAGATTAATATTTGCCCGAGCGGCTTCTTTCTCTAGTTCTTGCTTGGCAGTGGAAACTGAATTGGCGTAGGCATCGGGATCGACAAAGCCATAATGCTGGCGAAACTCCTGGAGGGCTCTGCTTGATGCTTCGAGATTCTCTTTGGCTTTAGGCAATTGCTCTTCTATAAAGCTAATTGCATTGGTGGCTCGCGATCGCCGGCTTTCTAAACTATAATCTACGTAAGCGTTACCTAAAGTGCTGAGGATAGTCTGAACCCTTTGGGCATCGGTGTCTCTATAAGTCACAACCAACACCTTAGCGTCCTTTATCTGTTGGATAGTTATCCGGTTTGCTACTGCCCCTACAGGAATTTTCATCTTAGGATCGTTCAGTGGCTTGAGTGCGTTACCAATCAATGTACTGCTTTTCAAAATCTGAATTTCAGTTGAAAGATCTGGTTTAGGCTGAAATATAGGAGCTGGAGCATTGGATGTCAGCCCTAACTGGCCTGACACGCTATTACTATCATCTACCAGAATCGCCGTTTGGGACTGGTATATGCGAGGTTCTTTTAACGTAGCTATAGCCACTCCAGTCATGACTGTTGTAGCGACGATAATCGCAGGTAGCCAACGCTTGCGCAGAATCCGCAATACCTCAGCTACCTTGATTCCATTATTAGCTTTGCCATCCGCCAGGAAATTATCTTGGGGTTCATTGCTAAAAGAATTAACTGTCGTTTGAGGTGCTGGGGTATTATGAGGTCTGTCCATGTTTTTTGGTTTTATTTCACAAACTTTTTGGAAACAATACTATCCTGGGGAGTAGATTCTGCCTATGCAGCAACTGTATTTTATGATAGTCCCCAAAATTTTTAAATACGGGAAGTGGCTGTAAATGAGCGAAGAAGAGCGGATACAAGCCCCACCGCCCGGGGAGAGGAGTGGCGAGGCACGAGCCACTCCTTTCCCTCTTTAGACTCAGCATTAGGCGCATTTGCAAGTGGACTATCGCTCTATGCCTGCACCGGATAAAAATGACAGGGAGCCTACCTCTGCCGTGTTCTAGTTAAGCTTGTCAAAAGCTCTAGCCTCGATCATATTTTCCAGAGTTAGATCGCAAATCAGGAATCTCCAAAGGATTAATTTAGCCTTTATCCCTATCTTAGCTTCTAGGTTAGGATGAAATCACCACACGAGGAGGTAAAAATCTGAGGCTGTGTTTTATTGTCAGCCGCACTGGACGTATGAGATAGTACAGAGGGAATAGCCCGGTGGGGAGGGGAAGCATTGCCCACTCCAGAGGCGTTGGGTTGAATACAGTATCAAAACAAAACCATACCCTGTCTTTTAAAGATTCCATAGTTTTTAAATAAATAGTTGCTTCTTTTACAAATTTGTTTTCGTGTTGATTCGGTGAAAAAATAAGTTTTTGTACCTGAAATGCCAGAGTTAAAACATGCCGATTGGCATGAATTTGCTGAAAAACATGCTGTGGAAGCACTGCACCGAGAAGATCTTGGCATAGGTAAAGACCTAAACAGAGCATGCGTTTAGTTCCCAATTTGTCTGCCTGAGCAAAAGTCCAGTCCCAGTCTAGCTCTTGGTGGCTACGAATTAGTTCTGCTAAATCGCAAATCCATTTTAAACGTAACCAACCGTGTTTAGCTCCATGAGCACAAAGAAATATCAGCAAAAGTTCGGCAGATAGCGTTTCAACTAGATTGCTCCCCAGATAAACCTGCTCGTGACGGTCCCCTAAGAGCCAATCTTTTTCAGAAAAAGAGAAATTTTTTGGCATCAAAGACCAGTGAAGATCGATGGTAATTTGTTTATCTTTATGCCAAAACATATGTTCGTTCCTTAATTTTACATACACTGCTTCCTGTGCTTCTGTTAGATTATATACAGGTTCATACCCCTGACTAATTATTAATTTACTAGATTGTAAAACCCATTTTTCGGGAACTAAAATATCTAAATCTACAAATTCTCTTAGGGCAAGACTGTCGTAAGCAGAACGTGCTAAAACTGGTCCTTTAAAGGGGATAATAGGAATATCGTGTTCCTTAAAAAGATTGAAAATTTTGATCAATTCTCCAGTCAGCACCAAGCTTTTCTGGGCGTTAGCGTTGAAGGCGCTGTGGAGTTGTTCATAAACGCTCTGGGGTACGGCTGACGGGCAAATATCTTTAAGTTGCCAGTGCAGGAGGGGCATGACTCCATGCCATTGAGCTGTTTGCAGCACGTAATCCCATTTAAGGTTTTGCTGAACTAAGTGACTGATGCATTCAGCATATCTTGGCTCCATCTGAGTCCGGGCACAGCACAGTAGCAGTTCAATTTCTGGTGGTTGTTTGCTTGGGGAAACTTTAATAGGTAATTCGCTCAATACTGTCATGGAAATTCGCAATCCAAAATCTAAAATTGATAATACTGAGCCTGAATTTTAAACAAATGGGCATAGGTACCACCTTGCCGTAACAGTTGCTCGTGAGAGCCACTCTCTATGATTCTGCCGTTGTTTAAAACAAAGATCCGGTCAGCTAACTTAACAGTTGAAAGGCGATGGCTTATTAGTATGGCAGTGCGACCCTGAGTGAGTTGACGAAATCGTCCCAACACCTCATGTTCAGCTTTGGCATCCAGAGCGCTGGTAGGCTCATCCATTATTATAACCTGAGCTTGACGCAAAAATGCTCTAGCTAAAGCCAATTTTTGCCATTCGCCGATACTAAGTTCTTCGCCTTGCTCAAACTGAGTGCCCAAGATGGTGTCGTAGCCTTGTGCTAGTCGGTCGATCGCAGACTCTACACCGGAGTTGTGTGCTGCCTGTATAATTTCCTCCTGCTCAGGTATGAGATTAATATCACCAAACCAAATATTTTCCCGTGCTGTTACATTGTAGCGGACATAATCCTGGAAAACTACACTGATTTCCCTGCGCAACTCTGTGGTGTTGAATTGGCGCAAGTCAATCCCATCCAGAGTAATCCGTCCTTTAGAAGGATCGTAGAGGCGACACAATAATTTTATCAAGGTGGTTTTACCTGCGCCGTTTTCCCCTACCAGGGCAATAGTCTCTCCAGCGTTAATCTTCAGATTGATGTCTTCTAGCAGAGATCGAGTGCTGTTGGGGTAGTGAAATCCGACGTTTTCAAACTCAATGCCGATTTTCAGGGGTTTAGGGATAGCCTGGGGCAACTCCGGCTCGGCAACAGTACGCTTCAAGTCCAGAAACTCGTAAAGATTGGACAGAAATAAGCTGTTTTCATAGAGACTAGCGAGACTGCTCAACATTTCTCGCAAAAATCCCTGCCCCCGCTGAAATGCTTGATAATACATCACCAGCCCTCCCACAGTGATTGCCCCCTGCACAGTTTGGTAAGCAATGAAGCCACAAGCCCCAAAAACGGCAATTGTAGCACTGGCTTGGGTTATCAGTTCTACGATCGCTTTTTGGGTGGCAAGGGTGAGCTTTTCTTTACGGATTGAAAAACGTAGGTTCTGAAACCGCAAGCGAAACAGCTCACCCAGGTTAAATAATCGGATTTCTTTGGCGTAGGAGTCATGAGTTAGCATCCAATTGAAGTAGTAGGCAGTGCGTTCTATTGCCGTCCAACCCCGGTACTTGTAGTAGAATTTTCCTGTATATTTCAGGCGTACCCACAATCCAGGAATAGCAGCGGCAAACAACACTACAGCAACTACCCAGTGCAAAGAAAACAATAACCCTGCCACCGCTACCAGGGAAATCCCGTTTTGACCTACTTGCACTAAACTGGTGAGGATGCGGGAGGGACGGAAGGATGCTTCTTGTTGAGCGCGGTGCAAGACGTTATAATATTGGGCGTTTTCGTAATACTCCAGGTCAACTTCGATCGATTTAGTGTGGAGTCGTGAGTGTACGTAGTCAGTTACTACCTGGGATTGCGCCTCACTAACAAACCCTGCTAAGGAACGGCACATGTCGCTCAACAGAGCGATTATTCCTGCTAAACTCACCAGCAGTAGCACCTGAGAAAAGTGAGCAGTATGGTTAGAGCTAGCTATTCCTACCGTTACTGTATCCACTAGCAACTTCATTAGATATAGGGATAGCAGGGGTAAAATGCCCTGTACTACCAACAGGATAAGATTAGCAACAGTCCATACCGGGGCACTTTGCCAGACTAATCTTATAGCTCGTTGCAGATTTTGGATGAGCTGGAGTTTTTGTTTAAGAGAAGCGATCGCGGGCATGGTTTAATTATACTGCTCTAAGAAACCGGGTTTCTGGATAGTTTTGGTGGATATGATCCAGTACTGTAGCACTGCCTCTACATATAGCGGTTCGTAGGGGCACCCACCCCAACC
>CASBRB010000263.1 GCA_949127975.1 Oscillatoriales cyanobacterium PMM_0019
GCCAGGAATCGTTTAGGTAGAAAGCACCTCAAGGTTGAGAGGCGACGTAAAGACTTTGTTGTAAAATTGGCAAGGTGCGTCATTCAGTCTAGCGACTTGATAGCAGTCGAAGACCTCCAATTGCGGAATATGGTGAAAAACCATCATCTAGCCAAATCAATCAGTGATGCTTCTTGGTCATTATTTAGACAGTGGTTGTCATATTTCGGTAAGGTATTTAAAGTACCTGTTGTGGCCGTCCCACCTCAATATACTTCGCAGAAATGTTCTAATTGTGGTGCGATAGTTAAGAAAACCTTGAGTCAAAGAACTCATAAATGTCCACATTGCAACCATGTCCAGGATAGAGATTGGAATGCTGCAATTAATATCCGAAACATTGCATTAGAAGTATTAGCCTCAAGTACCGATGGGCAGTCGGGATCTCAAGTCTGTGGAGAGAACGACCTCTGCTTGGTGGGAGCAATTCCACCAAGTAAGCCGACTCGTAGAAGCAGAAAGTCCAAGTTGTGAAACTTGGAGTCCCCCGTTATACCGCAAGGTTAACGGGGGAGGATGTCAATTTACAGGTTCAACAAGGCTAAAGCCCATTATTTTATCTCCGCCCAAATCTTCGATTTGGACGGGAACAGGACTTACGCACTGCCTCTATATATAGCGGGTTGGTAGGGGCAAACCCCCTGTGGTTGCCCCTATATATGCCCAGTCTGTGTAAGTCCTGGGGAAATTCCCAGTGGCTGAGTTAACTCGATAGCCTTGTGGTACGATCGCGGAGTACGATCGCAACTGCTACTAGCAAAATGATCGCTTGAGGCAGGATTGTTTGCCAAGTTGGGTAAAGTCCGAGTGGTTCCCAACTAGGGAGAAAGTTAGCAGGACTTGCAGGAAGGATGCCACTTACTTGCAGGGCATGAATGCCATTGCCAACAAACTTGAAACCTAGGTAGTAAATCAACAAACTCGTGACTAAGAAGAAGGGTTTGAGCGGAATTCTTGTCCCCAGCCGAAACATTAAAACGGCAATGACTGCCAAAATCCCTGCTCCTGCTACTAATCCACCCCATAGGTCGGTTTTACTAATTGCTGGAGCCATCCCGATGTAGAATAAAACGGTTTCTCCGCCTTCCCGAAAAATTGCCAAAAATGCCAGCAGCGCTAAGGAAATAACGCTATTAGTTGCCAATGCGGATGTAACTTGCCCTTTGATGTAGTTTTGCCAAGCACCCACGGATGATTTGCTGTGTAGCCAGTAGCTAACGTAAAACAGCATTGCCGATGCGATGAGTCCAGTCGTGCCTTCAAGTACTTCCCGGTTTGTACCCGCCGCAGAAAGACCCGAAAAGAATGCCTGAACGACGATCGCTATTGATATAGAAGCCAGAATTCCCAGCCCTGCACCGATCCAAAGCAAGTAGCTTTTGTCACTATTACCACTCTTGTTGAGGAATGCTAACAGTGCAATCAACACTACGATCGCTTCCAATCCTTCGCGCAATAAAATCAATGCCGCATCAACGAAGCTATAGCGTACAGAATTTCCCGCATAAGGCTGAAGATCCTGTTGCAGTTGAACTATAGCCTGCTTGGCGCTGCTGACATCCTCCGGATTAGTCCTCAAGAATCCATTGGCTTTCGCCATATTATTCTCTATATCTACATAGGCTTGCTTTGACTTGGTTGCCACCACCCCTTCTACTTCTAGCCAATCCGTTTGGAAGGCTTTCATTTCGCTACGGGCTGTGGTAATGTCATTCTTAGCGATCGCTCCATCGGCCCGATTAAGCCGCTCCATCAGGCTGTCGATCGTGACTTTGCCGCCTGAAGCTGATGCTGGTTTAGCCGGAGCAGAGCTAAATCCATCACTAATGAATTTTTGGTCGATGTCGTGCAGACTCTTGAGCTTCTCTAACACTTGAGACTTATTCTTGGGCTGGGTGGAAAAGGCAAACTTGACCTCATTCATTGTCGTTTCAATGCTTCGGTACGCTGGGCGAGAAGTCTCCTTAACTCCGTCTTCGATATCAAACCAAGCTGTGTTGTACTGCTTAAAGGCGGCTTCAGCACTACTCAAATCTCCTGTCTCAGCTTTGGCTATAGCCTGCTGAATGTAAGAGTCCAGTCGTTGAATATCTTGCTCCGGCTTGCCCATCGCCCAAGTCGGCGATGCAATAGACAGTACTACAGCTATCAACCCCACAAGGAATAGTCGCCGCCAACGACGGAAACTGAAGTCCTGGAAAATCCCTGCCATAAATGTACTCTTATTTTATTAAAGTTCTTGTGTAATTTAGCATAAATGCAATATACTCGCAATAAGAAAGCTGAATTGCGCGTATAGCTATTCACTATCCCCTGCCCTTGGGGCGGGGGTGTCATTTGTCATTAGTCCTTTGTAGTTATACAAATGACAGATGGCGTGTTTCAATTTGTCGCAGGACTTACGCACGCACACCGCATTGTGGATCGTGGGTTACGCCCTTGAGCTAACCCAGCCTACGAATAGGTTCTATGCTACAGTCCTGTGTCGGTAATACCTGAGCCAATCTTCGCTAATTACCTCATAGAACCCGTTTAGCCTCGAAGAGGATGGATAAAATGCCCAAAAAACAATTGAGAAAAATTCTTATTATGGCTGCTGCCATTTTGAGTCTACTGGTTGCCTGCGTCAGCCATTCAGACAATATTGCTACTAATCCTTCGGGCACAGGCAGCTCCAGTCCTGCAACAACTCAGATTAGCTCGAATACGGGGGATGTTTCAAAGTTCAACATTAACACGTCGCTGGAAACGGAACTGAACGCACTGGCCCAGAAATTGAATCTTGGTGACATTGACTACGATAAACTCAATAAAGGGCGTCCTTACAGCAGTCCAGATGAGTTGGTCGCTAAGGGCATTCTCTCCCAGGCACAATTTGACAAAGCCAAGCCTTATTTAACAGTAGAAGACACTCTAACCGGAGAGGCTAAGGACGTTGACTACATGGTGAAGTTGGGATTGATGAAGGGGCATCTGCTCGTAGCCAAAGAGTTGCTCAACATGAAGCGATCGAATGAAGCCCTGCCTCATGTAGGGCATCCGATCGAAGAGTTGTATGTCACAGTAGCCGATCAATTTAAGGAGCGAGGTGTGACCGACTTTAAGAGTACCTTGGATGAGGTGAAAGATTTTATCAAGAACAAGCCCAACGCTCCACAATTGATGGCTAAGTTTGACGCAGGGATGGCAAGTGTCGATCGTGCTATTGCTGCGATTCCTCAAGCAGAACGTCAGTCCCCTAAATTTATCCCCAAAGTGATTAGTGGATTAGTAGATACCGCCAATGCTGAATACGGAGGTGCTATTAGCGGTAACAAGATTGAGGAAATAGACTACCAGGACGCTCGCGGTTTTGTTGCTTATGCAGACATGCTATATAAGGACATTGCCTCACCCTGGCAAAAAGCCAATACCAAACAGCCACAGCAGTTAAGTGCCGCACTTCAGGATCTGCGAAAAACTTGGCCATCGGTCTTGCCTCCAAGTAAGCCAGTTTACACGGCTGATGAGGTCGCTGCCAAAACCAAAGCGATCGACACCATGATCAATGGCAAAGGTACTTCTACTGGCTCCAATTCTACCACAAAAACAGCATCGAGTAATTCAAATCTTCCAGCAAACCTTGCCAAACTCCAGAGTCTTATCAATGATTCTTTGACAGCCGCCAAGGCAAATGACTTGCAGCAAGCCAAGCAAAAGATGGCTGATGTGTCTGATTTTTGGCAATCTATGGAAGATGGGGTTAAAGCTAACTCGAAACAGGCATACAAAACGCTTGAGGATGGATTTAGCGAAGTGCAGGTTAACTTGGTTATCCCACCTAATCCAGACCAAAACAAGGCTGTTGCCTCTCTAGAAGCGTTGAACAAGACCGTAGCTACCTACGCAAGTCAAGTGAAGTGAAAATGCCAGGACTGGCTACCAGGGCCGTCCTGAGTAAGTTTTCAGGACTTACGCACTGCCACTATATATAGCAAGTCTAAATGAGTTGTAAAAATACCCTCACCCCCAACCCCTCTCCTACCC
>CASBRB010000264.1 GCA_949127975.1 Oscillatoriales cyanobacterium PMM_0019
CCCCGGGCTCTACCCACCCCCCGCCCCTCCCAGGAGGGGAGCCGGGAGGGGCTAGGAGTGGGTTGCCCCTCTATAGTTACTGTTGAGTTAGTTTTAGTTCGTAAATGTTCCACCATGCCCCTCCTAGTGCAGTGAATTTTATGCCCTGCACTCGATCGCGCACCGCATCTAGAGCCAGCGGATTCACCAAGTAAATGGACGGTAAATTCTCTTGCGTGAGCTGCTGAGTTTCTGCATAGATAGCTTGGCGCTTGGTTTCGTCTAACTCCCGTGCCCCTTGAATATACAGGTTGCCAATTTCCTGCTCCCAAGGATACACCTCTCGACCTTCAAGAGCAGGCTGTCCTTTTTGCGGTTTTTGATTGAAGCTGTGTAATCCGCCTTCAGGCGACCAAACATTGGCTCCATCATTCGGTTCCACCCCACCACTAAAGCCCAGTAGATAACAGTCCCAATCCAGAGAGTGAGTAAGTTTATCCACCAGAACACCGAAAGCAATAGGATTAAAATCCACTTTAATGCCAATTTTGCTCAAATCTTGTTTGATTTGGGAACCCATTGCCTCCCGAGTTTTGTTACCTGCATTGGTAATTAGAGTGAAGCGGACTCGGTTGCCATCTTCATCCAGTAACTCTTTTTGGTCGTTGTATTTAAACCCTGCACCCAAAAGTAATTTTTTAGCTTTTTCTGGATTGTACTCATAGACTTTTAAACCTTTTTTTGGGGAAAGGTAATAGGGGCTTTGCACGGTAAGAGGTGAATCTTGCATTTCACCTAGTCCCCGAAAAATGTTATTAATCATGCGATCCCGGTCAATCGCATAAGCAACCGCTTGTCTAAATTCCACTTTAGTAAACCAGTGAGATTTTATCGGATCGACTAGGGGGCGTCCATTTCTCCTGCCTTTATTGAGATTGAAGGCAATAAAAGTTGTACCAGTTGCGGGTCCACCGTTGTATATTTTAAAATTACCGCGCTTTTCTTCCCCCTTAAGTAAGGAGAAATACTCAGGAGAGACACCAATGGAATCTAACCCTCCGGAGCGAAACTGTAGTAAAGAGGTATCTGTATTCTCAACTATTTGCCAAATCACGCGCTCAATATAAGGCTGTGGGTTACGCCAATAGTAGGGGTTGCGCCGGAAAGTTACCCGTTCGCTGGTGGCGTAGCTTTCTAGCACGTAAGCACCATTAAAAACCATTTCCTTGGGTGGAGTATTAATACCCCAGGTGGTGAGAAATTTGGGTTTGCCCTCTCGGTCTTTAGTATGCACTGCTTCTCGCAAAGCATGGGCTGGGAGAATAGGTCCTTCTAACGCTCGTAGAAACGGAGCAAAAGGTTCTGGAGTGGTAAATTCAACTCGCAGGTCATCTAGTTTACGCACTTTGGGCAGTGCCCTACTTTTACCAATCCGGAGAACATCTCTAACATCGGTGGGAATATCTTCATTCAAGTAAATCTCGTTGTAGGTAAAAACCACATCATCTGCCGTTAGCGGCTTGCCATCAGACCACTTCAGCCCCTCTCGTAGGGTAAAAACAATCCGCAGCTTATCGTCGGAGATTTCCCAGGATTTAGCGAGATCCGGCCCAATTTCCGCTTGGCCATTTTCTGTAACCAGCCCTTCATAGGTGAGCCCAAAAATACTGGGCGACTCCTGACTCAGAGCAGCGTTAAAAGTTTTGGGATCGCTAAGAACGCTAAAAACCACTTGCGGCACTTGCGCCCCTTGAGTTTTTAAAGTGGTTGGGTTACAACTGGTGAGAGTGTAAGCGCTTAAGCCGGCAAGCATTAGCGCCAACCAACCACGCCAACCATGAAGAACAATAGTGTAGATTTTCATTAATTTAATCTCCAAAAAGCAAGACTACCGCATAGGCGGCAATACCTTCTTCCCTGCCCACTGGACCTAATTTTTCGTTAGTGGTAGCTTTAATGCCGATTTGGTCGGGTTTTAATTCTAAAACATCGGCAAGTCTAGAGCGCATTGCAGAAATATGCGGTTTTAATTTGGGGCGCTCTGCTACTATCACAGAATCAATATTCCCCACCCTAAAGCCATTCGCCTTTACCAGAGTCTGCACTTGAGACAGTAACACCAAACTATCAGCCCCAGCCCATTTGGGGTCTGTGGGGGGAAAATAATGACCAATGTCTCCTAAACTCAAAGCACCAAGCATAGCATCCATAATCGCGTGGGTGAGGGCGTCAGCGTCACTGTGCCCCAGCAATCCCAACTCGTGAGGAATCTTGACTCCGCCGAGAATTAGAGGGCGCTCAGCAACCAAGCGGTGGATGTCGTAACCGTTACCAATGCGGATAGTCATAGAGTGAATGGAGAATTTTTTAGCCAGTGGGCAAACAAATCCGGGCGGCGGGAACGAGTGCGTTCAATTTGCTGCTCCCGACGCCAGCGGGCAATTTCAGCGTGATTCCCTGACAGCAAAACTTCCGGCACTTTCCACCCTCGGAACTCAGGTGGACGGGTATACTGGGGATAATCCAACAACCCAGACTCAAAACTTTCAACTTTGAGTGACTCTGAGTTGCCTACGGTTCCCGGAAGCAACCGCACGACACCATTAATTAGCGCCAGTGCTGGTATTTCTCCGCATGTCAAGACAAAATCTCCCAAAGATACTTCGCGAGTCACTAAGTTTAGCACTCGCTCATCGACGCCTTCGTAATGTCCGCAAACGATCGCTAACTGGTCGTAACCCGTTGCCAATTCTACCAACATCTGCTGATTGATGGTTGCTCCTTGGGGCGTCATCAGGATTACATCGCGTCTGGGTAACACTGGCAGCGACTCCACTGCGGCAAAGATTGGCTCTGGCTTCATCAGCATGCCAGCACCGCCGCCATAAGGCTCGTCATCTACTCGTCGGTGTTTATCTGTGGCAAAGTCGCGGGGATTAACCAGATGCACTTCGGCAATCTGTTTGGCTAAAGCCTTCCCCAGCAGCCCTGAACTCAGGGGTGACTTGAAAAAGTCTGGAAATAGAGTAACAATATCTAATCGCACGCCGATGTTATATAGAGACTAAGGGCTATTTCCAGTGTACGAGCCACACCCTACGAATAGGTTCTATGGGTAAGTCCTGGATAATTAACTTCGTTGCGTAATATATGGTTTGTATGTCAAAATATCTGGCATTATGCATCTAGAGTCACCTCACCGAGCGAGAAGCTTCTGGCGTCGCTTATTTTTCATCCTCTCAGGAGAAGTTTTGAGAGTTTGCTCGTTGCTTAAAACTCTCTAACCAACCGTGCTATAGCTACCAGCTCTTGGCTAAAACCCAAGTCTAAGATAAATTGGCGTTCTTATCACATTACCCCAAGTTCGACATCATGCTGCAGTTAGAATCTCAACCCTACAGAACTAGAATCCCCCAATCTACTAAAAACGCCATTTTGGTAATTGGCGGCGCTGAAGACAAAGTTCACGGACGCGAGATCCTGCACACTTTTTTCGGTAGAGCTGGAGGAAGTGAGGCTCGCATTGCCATTATCCCGTCTGCTTCTAGAGAGCCTGCCATAATTGGCGAACGCTACTACAGCATTTTTATGGAAATGGGAGGCGCGGAGGCAAAGGTCTTAGATATCCGGGAACGGGAGCATAGCGAACACCCCTATATACTGGAGTACATTCAAAATTGTACTGGAGTGTTCCTGACAGGTGGCGATCAACTACGGTTGTGTGGGTTGCTGGCAGATACTCCGTTGATAGAAAAATTACGGATGCGGGTACACAGCGGCGATCTTACCCTGGCAGGCACCAGTGCTGGGGCGGCAATAATGGGATATCACATGATTGCTGGTGGTGGCTCAGGAGAGTCGCCTAATCGTTCTCTGGTTGATATGGCAACTGGGCTAGCAATTATACCAGAAGTAATTGTGGATCAACACTTTCACAACCGAAATCGTATGGGGCGGCTAATGAGCGCGATCGCGTCTCATCCCGATCGCATCGGCATCGGCATCGACGAAGATACCTGTGCTTTGTTTGAAATAGATGGAGTGCTACAGGTAATGGGCAAAGGTACAGTGACGGTCATCGATCCCGGAAAAATGTCTTACACCAATCATGCCCATATAGGAGCCACCGATCCCATTAGTCTCCACGATCTCCGCATCCATATTCTCAGTTATGGCGATCGCTACCATTTACACCAACGCCAAATTCTCCCCCCCCAGGTTCCCCTAGCCTAGAGATAGATATTTCCTAAGTTTTTTGGAAAAACTCAAAAAAATGTTCACTATGAACAGATTTGCAGATGGTTAAGGTGGACACTAGAAAATTGCTCTGCAACTTCTCAAGTAAACAGCTGATACGGGTAAATATGCCCGTGTTGAGGAGATAGTACCGAACTACCAAACGTAGCGTTGCCAACTTTACCTAAGCAATTAGGGAGGCAGAAATGCTAACAAACTACGTTTTTATGGTTGACCAAAATAAAACACAACTAAATCCAAGCAAGGGGACGGTACAAGGTTTAAGTTACAAGTATTTTCGACCAATTCACAGAGGAGATGGCTATAATTATGCGTATTCGTCAGAAGAATCTCAAGCATCTTATACTGCTTGAGCCGTGTTTCCTCTGCTACCTAAAGGTACGCAGTTTCCACACTTCCAGAGGTGTCTAGATGAAAATTTTAAAAATCCAGACGTTACGCGGGCCTAACTATTGGAGCATACGACGCCAAAACCTGGTGGTTATGCGTCTCGATTTAGAGGAACTAGCAGACAAGCCATCAAATCAGATTGCCGGATTCTATAATGGATTGATTAAAGTGCTGCCTAGTCTGGAGGAACACTTCTGTTCTCCTGGCTGTAGGGGTGGGTTTTTGAGCCGGGTTCGGGAAGGCACGATGATGGGACATATCATTGAACACGTTGCCTTAGAAATTCAGAATCTGGCGGGGATGCCAGTGGGATTTGGTCGCACCCGCGAAACAGCGACACCAGGGATTTACCAGGTAGTAATTGAGTACCTAGATGAGCAATCTGGGCGCTACGCAGCGCGGGCGGCAGTGCGCTTGTGCCAAACTATAGTTAGTACTGGCACCTATCCCCCACAAGACTTAGATCAAGACCTGAAAGATTTGCGGGAATTGTCTGCGGATGCTGCCTTAGGTCCCAGTACAGATACGATCGTCAAAGAAGCCGATGCCAGAGGCATTCCCTGGATGCAGCTAAATGTTCGCGCGATGATCCTGTTAGGTTACGGTGTCCATCAGAAGCGGATGCAGGCTACCTTGACCGATAGCTCCGGAATTTTAGCCGTTGAGTTGGCTTGCGACAAAGAAGGCACAAAACAAATTCTCCGCGATGCCGGCATCCCAGTACCTCAAGGCACAGTAATCCATTACCTGGATGAACTGGAGGAAGCTATTAAAGAAGTTGGCGGCTACCCGATCGTGATCAAGCCCCTAGACGGCAACCACGGCAGGGGTATCACCATCAACATTAATAGCTGGGAACAGGCGGAAGAAGCTTATGACGCCGCCAGCGCGGCGTCAAAAACTCAGTCTGTGATTGTAGAGCGTTATTACATAGGTCGCGATCACCGGGTGCTAGTGATAAATGGCAACGTAGTAGCTGTTGCCGAGCGAGTTCCCGCCCATGTGGTCGGGGATGGCAGGTCCACGATCGCACAATTAATCGATCAAACCAATAGCGACCCGAATCGCGGCGAGGGGCACGATAATGTTCTTACCAAAATAGAATTGGATCGCACCAGTTGGCAGCTATTGTCACAGCGAGGTTATACCCTGGAAACCGTTCTACCCCCTGGTGAGATGTGTTACCTGCGAGCAACCGCTAACCTCAGCACTGGTGGTATTGCCGTAGACCGCACTGACCAAGTTCATCCAGAAAATGTCTGGGTATTTTCACGGGTAGCTAAGACTATTGGGCTTGACATAGCTGGTATTGATGTGGTAACGCTGGATATTAGCCAGCCATTGCGGGATGTAGGTGGGGTAATAGTGGAAGTAAATGCCGCCCCCGGATTCCGGATGCACGTCAGCCCAAGCCAGGGCTTGCCGCGTAATGTAGCTGCTCCCGTATTGGATATGTTGTTCCCACCAGGAACACCCAGCCGCATTCCCATCATTGCCATCACCGGAACTAATGGTAAAACTACTACCACACGACTGATTGCCCACATTTATCGGCAAACAGGTGTGACGGTTGGCTACACCACCACCGATGGCATTTACATTAACGAACATGTAGTAGAAAAAGGTGATACAACTGGTCCCCAGAGCGCCCAGGTAATTTTGCGCGACCCCACGGTAGAAGTAGCAGTGCTGGAAACAGCTCGTGGAGGACTGCTGCGTTCTGGTTTGGCTTTTAATAGCAGTAACATTGGTATCGTCTTGAATGTAGCGGCAGATCACCTGGGAATTGGTGATATTGACAGCATAGAGCAATTAGCCAATCTTAAGAGCGTGGTGGCAGAAACGGTAATGCCCAGCGGCTATGCCATTTTAAACGCCGATGACCCCTTGGTAGTGGCAATGGCGAAGCGGGTAAAAGCTGAGGTGGCTTACTTCAGCATGAACCCAGAGAATGATTTGGTGCGAAACCACGCCCGCTCAGGTGGCTTGGCGGCAGTGTATGAAAATGGCTATCTGTCGATTATCAAAGGCGACTGGACATTCCGGATTGAGCAGGCGGTGAATGTACCCCTGACAATGGAGGGAAGGGCACCGTTTATGATTGCCAATGCCTTAGCAGCAAGCCTAGCAGCTTATGCCCAAGGCGTCAATATTGAGGCAATTCGTAAATCCCTGCAAACCTTCCAAGCGTCAGTCAGTCAGACACCGGGAAGGATGAATTTGTTCAATCTGGGTAGTTATTCCGCTTTAGTGGATTATGCACACAATGCCCACAGTTACGAGGCACTAGGTAGTTTTGTCCGCAACTGGACCTCTGGACTCCGCATTGGGGTAGTGGGGGGACCGGGCGATCGGCGCGATGAAGATTTTATCACCCTGGGCAAACTTTCTGCCAATATTTTTGACAGGATTATTGTCAAAGAAGATGAAGATACCAGGGGGCGTCCTCGTAGCCAGGCGGCTGAATTAATTTCCAAGGGCATCAAGCAAGAAACGCGCAATTGTAGGTATGAAACCATACTCGATGAGACTCAAGCGATTAACACGGCTTTGGATGAAGCTCCTGAGGGCAGTTTGGTAGTAATTTTGCCCGAAAGTGTTACCCTTGCCATTAGCTTGATTGAGGCGCGTCGTAAAGTGGTGGAAAACGGCAGCCAGCCATACATTTCCACAGCAGAGGGTCAACAAGGCATCAAGTCCTCACCAACCAAATCTTGATTTTTGTCAAGGTTAGTAGTGAGGGCTTTAGCCCTCAGAATTGTAGCAACTACGCCGCTGTGTGGATGGTGGGTGACGCGCTTGCGTAACCCACCCTACAAATAAAAAGTTCCTCTCTACGAATTTATGTTAGACGAGCTTCAACCATTTTTCCAAATCTTCCAGACTGTTAAAATCTAATAAATCTTCTCCTAAATTTTCCAAATCTTGAATAGATAAGTTTTCAATTTTGCTGGTTATGACCACTGAAATTTCTCCAAAACGCTTTTTCAGTAGACGGGTAACTAGATGCGC
>CASBRB010000265.1 GCA_949127975.1 Oscillatoriales cyanobacterium PMM_0019
CCCTGTTCAGCCCTGTCTATCCCGAGGCAATGCCTTGCCAAATGGTGTTCGCGGAGCGTGCCGGAGGCAATCCCCGCAATTTTTAGCTGGCTCGAGGACCCAAAACTTACGTGCCATTCGTCTTTAGCCGTACAAAATACGGATACTAAAGACGTGCAAATAGTTGTAGAAAGAGCGATCGCTCCGATGAAACCCATTCGTTTGGATACTGCGATCGCTGGTAATTACGCTTTGTCAACAGTTGCCGACGCCGCTGTTGGGGGTACTGCATTGTTAAAAAAAGATTTGTCGGGTTGGCATATCATTCAGCAGACTGGGGGTGCTTACCGTGCCAAAGATTTGGTTGAATTCGGACTTAGTTCTAAAATTGCCCGTCAGCTTATATCAATGGAGGAGGTAAGTTATGCAAGTGCAAGGTGATTTTTCAACGCGGTATGGCGATGTCTGTAGTCCGGACTTGGCAGGCTCCCGTTTAACTTACTTATTTCCTGTTCTAGGTCTAGAAATATCTGATGCTCTCAATACCAAATCGGTTGTTCCGGTTAGTTCGGTATTGGTGCCTAACCTACAGCCTTTGTCGTTCATACCAGTTACGGGGAAGGGGTCTTCTCTGGAGTTTTCGGTTCCAGTCGAGCGTTTGCGCATCTCCGATCCTCAAATTAAGCCGCCTATGCGTTGGTTTAGCTTCGGGCGCTGGTTTCGTTTCGGTATCGGGCTTTTCTTGCTGTTGGGCGTATTGCTTACTTCGGCGGGTTGTAGTAGCTCGAACGCGGCGCAGGTTCCTTGGAAGGATGCTGCTAGTATTGTCGGTGTTCCTGTCGTACAGAGCGTTCTTAAAGTCGATACTTCCCTCGCCCCCGATGCTTACTCTGATGTTCGGGCTTGGGTTGTCGATAGTCGGAATGCTAAATTAGTCGTTTTTGATTTTAATAACGTGGGTCTTTGTGGAACGTCGGGTTGTCTGTATTCTGGTTATTTAATCAAGAAAAATAGCCCAGTTACTCGCGTCTTTTCTAGCTATTTGAACCCTTCGTTACCTCCAGGTCGCCCTTTATTTGCTATCGGTGATAAGTCTAACTCGGAATTGCCTTGTATTCAGGTAATGCAACAAGTAGTTGGAGGCATTAGGCAGTTAGACTACTGTTATAATGGAACGTCTTATCGCTTGGCTCAAAGCGATATTGTGGAAACCAACCCTGCCAAAGATTCTAAAGATAGCAAGTCTTCTCCTCCTTTATCTTTGGGAAACAAATCGTCAGGGCGTAGTAATCAGAAAGCCAAATTGCGCTAGTCGATCGCTTAAGACTCCACTAACCATTAGATTATCAGATTCCCCAGTATGTAGTTTTACATACTGGGGAATTATTATTCTAGTTCTTCATCTTCAAAGTCAGCGTCTTCAATATCTAGTTCGATATCTTCCAGGTCGTCATCTTCTAGGTCTAGATCGTCTTCGATAACTTCAGCTACTACTTTACGCATTTTCTTTTTCCCTTTAGTAGTTGAAGTTTCTGCGGGTGGCAGTGCTAGAACTTCTGGAGATGCTTCTAGTATGGGAGTGGTGAACCCAGCAATACCATCATGCAGATCCCAAACTTTGTTTTTCAATTGGGCAGTTCCTAAGAATAGGTTTGGAAAGTTTTCAACTGTTGGTTTAGTATATTTTACAGTTTTGCAGCAATCGTGTTTGTTCTTGCCTTCTCCTTCTTTGACTGCTTTGAATTGGCAGTTTAGCACTCCAAGTGAGCGCCATTTGTCGTTTTTACCGCTAAATTTGCTCTCGGTAAACTGGGCAAATGTTTTTTCTAGCGTCCGGTGAAATTCTTCGCGGACAGTCTTAAAACTCCACAACGCTACATTTTTGAACCGGACTACAATAGGAGTACTGTGTAGCGCTCGGTTGTGTTCGTCTAAGAATACTAGCGCATGTTCGGAGCAGACTTCCATAGTTTTCTTGTCGAGTCCGTTTTTGTAGTCTTCGTAGAGTCCTACTACGCTACCTCCTACTTCTTCTATGTCTGCCTTGTAACGGATGTACTCTGGCACGAAGCCCAGTACTAATAGACGTGCTGAAGTTATCAGTAGTCCCGTTACATCTTCCGTGAGTTCCGCTGTGTGCAGATCTTCTTCAGATGGCATCGCCAACCATCCAGCTTTTTCCATCTGGTCTACAGGGATTAAGATGCCTGCGGGATTGTCATTGACTATGATGCCGTAAGGTAAAATCGGACGTCTTACTTGGTTGTAGGTTTCCGAATGCAATTCCGAATCAATCTCGAATTCATCGGTAATTTCTTCAGTTTTTGTTTTTGTTTTACCGTTAGTTCTGACCATCTTTTTATTCTCGTCATTTTGTTGTTCTATAAAGCTCCCCTGCTAAGGGGAGCATTTAACCACTTCTGGAGTTACCTCAGTATTAAATATGTCTGGAGCTAGAGTTAATGTTTAGTTGATTGCTATTAATCTTTTATTATTAGTTTTAAGTTGAAGTTATCATGAGTTTTGAGACGAAGTTTTTTTTAACTCAAGTAGCGACGCACCCCGTTATAGCAACTTTGGATCGTCCTACTAAGGTGCAAGCTAGTCACGCCGTTTTTTCTTCGATTGATTTTCGAGGGTTTTTAAAAGAGTACAGTAGCCCTGAAGGAATGTTGACGATCGGCAGTTTGATTTTCATTATTGTGTTTTTAGCTATTGTCGGCAACAGTAACGGTAAGATTACTACTGGTAAAATCTGTGGGACTTCAGAGCGGGTGGCAGCTACTTCCTTAGCTCTTAAACAGATAAAGAATCGTAAGCATAACCAAGTGTCTTTGTGGTGCGGTAGTCCCCGTTATTGGTGGAAAGGTAAGAGACTAAGGGGGTTGGTGTCAGTAGTTCAAACAGCAATGGGGTCTATGCCAACTATTTGGTTGCCTCATGCAGAACGTGGTACTTTAGTAATAGGAGCGCCAGGGAGTGGTAAAACCTTTAGTACAATCGATCGAGCGTTAGAAAGTGCTATGGTACAGGGGTTTCCCATTCTACTGTATGACAAGAAGGGAGATCAAATGTGCTTACATTCTGCTTTAGCAGCTCGTTATGGTTACAAGGTTTCGGTGTTCGCGCCAGGTGAACCTTTCTCTGGAGTTATTAATCCTTTAGATTTTATCAAATCTCCGCAAGATTCGGTAATGGCTGGCGAGTTAGGGCAGGTTATTAATAGGAATGCTAGTTCTGGTCAGCATGGTAAAGGGGATGAGTTTTTCTCTAAAGCGGGTGATTTATTGGCTAAAGCACTCTTGCAGCTAGTGAAAAGTCATCCCAATCCCGATTATCATGATATGGCTATGCTGTACTCTTTTTTGCGTCTGCCTAATTTAGTAAAGCGAATCGACCATGCTGTTCAGACTAAGCAAATGGATGAGTGGGTAGCGACGAGTTTCATTCAGTTTTTGAGTGCCAAAGATGCAGAAAAGACGATTTCCGGTATTTTGACGACTGCTGCTGGTACGTTCAGTTCCTTCATCCAAGCTGATTTATTGCGAGCATTTATGGGTAAGTCCGATATTCCCACGAAAATATCTGGTCGCGAAATTATTATTTTTAAATTGGATGATGCCCGTCGTAGCGTTGTTGGTCCTTTATTAGCTGCGGCTATTCACTTGCTAGTCGTTAATAACTTGACTGAAAAAAGGAAAGACCCGTTAGTTATTTCCTTGGATGAATTTCCTTCAATTAGGCTCGATCGTACTCCTCAGTGGGTAAACGAGTATAGAAGCAACGGTGCTTGTTTTATATTGGGTATTCAAAGCTTAGAGCAATTATACGAGCAGTATGGTGACAAAATGGGTGCTGCCATAGCTAGTGCTTGCAGTACTCATGTTCTGTTTAATCCTGGCAATACGGATACTGCCAAGAAATATTCCGAAAGGTATGGGGAGAAAGAGATCGTATTGCGGAATAAATCTACTAGCCAAACTTTAGGACAGCGCACGCTTAGTTTTAATGAATCTTTGCAGAAACTTCCTATCATTTCTGTTGATGAAATCATGCGGTTCCCACAAGGCAAATGCGTCATTACTAGCCCTGGTTATAGTTCTGGTCCAGAAGGTTTTATACCCTATCCGCTGACTATCCCCGTTTCTCCGGGCGATATTAAGCGGGCTAAAGAGTGCGAGGATCTTTGGCATAGCCAGGTTCGCACTCGTCTGGAGAAGCGCGTTAAGCTCGCTAGTTTGGATCAGTTGACTGCTGCTTTGTACGATCGCGTTCGAGCTGCCGAGGTAATGTTACCAATGCCTGACGAGGCAGCAGCGCCTTCTGAATTGCCAAATCGTCCCCCTGTTCAACAGCAGCAGCCATCTCAGACGGCTTCGTCTAATTCTTCGCCTAATTACACTTTCATGAATACTTTGTTGTCAAATCGAGAGGAACAGCTAAAATCTAAACTCAACGGTAAGGGCTAAATTGCCATTTCTTTGATTTCTTCGATTGTTGGTAACTGGTAATTACTAGGAGGAGGGTCAATTATTTGCAAATTTTCCTTGTCTTTTTCTTCTTTATTTAGAGTGTCAATAAGCCATTTACTTGTTCTTTTATGTTGTTTTGAGTTCCAGCGGATTGTTAGTTTATCGGTTGGTTTATCGATATGGGCAGCTAGGATAATTAGAGTTATATTTTCGGGTGGTATAGACAAACATTCGCTGGCTGTCCATAGCTTTACCCTGTCATGCCAGGTTAGTTGACTTCGTCTGATTCCCCATTCAATTAAAACAGTCTTTTTCTTTTTGTAAACTGAGTTAGTACTTACCTGTATGCAGACAGTTCTGTCTTTAGTGTGGATAGCGTGACTGTACAGGGCGTCTATATTCAGTTTTTCAGGCGGTAATGTAAATAAGGAAGGAAGTAGCGATTGCATCTCTGATATCCAAGTTTTAAGAAGGGGATAGGCTGCAAAAATTGTTTCTAGGGGTAGTCCCATGAGAGCTTGTTTAACGGTTAGTTGGAACTGATATTGCTCAGAGTTACGAGGTAAGTAATGCTGCGTATCCTTTTGGTGCAAATCTGCAAAGTTTAATACTTTCATGGTGCTGTTTGAGTCGTAATTACTCAGTTGATGCGGCGGTAGCCGCAGTCAGCGCTCTGAAATACCATCGTAATTTTTGTTAAATTGGTTGGTAGTAGTTCGGTTAAGCTTATGGATTTTTTGAGTTTAGTTAAGCAAGTAGATTCTCAAGTTTTGTCAGCTCTTTTGGTCTTGGTATAATTGTTCGTACAAGATATCAAGTGTCTGTTTGTTAGCTTCGTACATTCTAACCTTTTGCGGGTAAAAATTTAACTTGAGCAGCCAGCGATAGCTGGTAAATAATCATGGACGATTTGATCATTGTTAAGCAAGGTAACGAAAAGATAAAAGGTCGTGAATTTGGCTTTGGTAAACCCCTCTCTTCGCGTCGGGTTGGTTTAGCGGACGACAGAGTATATACCGGAAGGCAGGTGCGATCGCGCCCCGATTTGATAGAATCTCCTTTAGCAAACAAGAATTATTTCGTCTCGCCTAATGTTACAGGAGAAGAGAAATATCGAGAGCATCAAAAAGCTGTAGATGCCTACAAACCCTGGTTATCCAAGCAGATAGAATTAGGTAAGAAAGGCATAGCTAATCCGCAGTTTACCGAAGTAGACAAGTTAACCGATTTGGTGCTACAAAAGGCTGCTGCCAAACAAAAAGGCGAATCCGTACAGCCTGTAGTTTTAACTTGTTGGTGCCCTCAAGGTTATCCCTGTCATGCTAGTGCAGTGCGGGAGAAGGTATTAGAACGAGCGATTGAAAAGGAAACTGGGAAAATGGTAGCGCCACCTTTAAATATTAATACAAATTGCGATGATTGGTTGGGAGCAGCCCTTACTAATACTACGGAGAATGCTAAATATAAATTACAACAGAAGGGGGTGTTAGTTGATAGTAACTTTAATCCCGAAGGTTATCCTGTGAGCTACGGTGGCGATCCCTTTCGAGCAAAGACGTATGAGCATAAAGCAGAAAAGTATTTAATTGACAAACCGGAAGGTGTGCCGTTTGTGAGTGCTGAAGATGCGTACAAACATTTTCAGAAGTCAGTCAATCAACAACGATGGGGGGAGCTGATGACTGATATTGTAGCCCACAAGTTGGTACAGCATTCTGAGTTGATGCAGGAAATAGAGGAAAGGGGTGGCGTAAAGTGGTTGGAAACCTGCTCGCATACAACACCTGCCAACGGTTTTTGGGAGGGCGAGGGGCGCGGTTCTAAGTTCATCCAATCCTTGATTGCAGGTTTCGAGCTAGCACAGTCGATAAGCGCAGAAAGCCAAAAAAAGGACGAATTAAAAGCTTCACCTGAAACTATTACCAGTCTGGCACCGAATCAAGTATTTGTATTTGGTAGTAATGTTGACGGTATTCATGGAGCCGGTGCGGCTCGGAGGGCATTCGGCAAGTATAGCGAGCGCCCGTCCAAGGGGACAAAAGGCTATTGGGCGGTGTTCGGTCAGGGGGAAGGCTATCAAGAGGGTAAAGAAGGCGCTAGTTATGCGATCGCCACTAAAGATCTGAAGCAAAAATCGGGTTCCCAAAAAGTACCTTTACCAAAAATAGCCAAACAAATCGATCGGTTTTTAAAGTTTGCAAAATCCCGTCCCGACAAAGAATTCTTGGTTACTAAAATTGGGTGCGGTTTAGCTGGATATTCAGAATCGGAAATCGCAGCATTGTGGCAGGGAAAGGATATCCCCAATAATGTGCTGCTCCCCCAGGCTTTTGTTGTTGAGCGATCGTCAGGCTCGAATTTAGTTGCTGATGAGCCTAATTTCTCAGAGACTATCTATACTTCCGGTCGTCGTTTTAAATTGCCTTTAGAGGATAACACTTTTACAGTTGTTTTTTCAGGTTCTAGATCTCAAAGTTTTGATAGGCAGCAATTGAAGGATGTTAAATCTCGAATTGACAAGATGGTAAAAAGCACCTTGGAAAAAGCTAAAGAATCGGGTTTTGATAAAGTGCGGTTTATCACGGGTATGGCTTTAGGTGTGGATCAGATGGCGGCTCAATCGGTGATAGAGGCGTTCGATCGAGGTAAGAACGGTAATGTTGAAATTGAGTTAGTTGCAGCCGTGCCTTGTAAAAACCAGGACAAAATATGGAAAGATACTGATCGCCATCAATATCGGGAAATATTATCTCGTTGCGATCGTGTCCACCACGTTTCTACTGATGCTTACCATTCACCTTCTCAATTGTTTGATAGGAATGAATGGATGATCGACCAGATGCGAGGCGGCGCAGATTTGTTGTTGGCATTTCAAGCCAATAATTCTCGCGGTACTCAGGCTGCTATAGATTATGCTGTTTCTAAAGGGGAGACAGTAATTAAGTACGATGCGGATTCTGGCAAGCTTCGTAAAATTAAAAACCCCCAACGCCAATCTATTGATTCTCCAAATCTGGAAAAGCCCCCATCTACTTTTTTGAGTGACTTTGATAAATTATTATCGGAGTTCCGAATAAATTGTACCAAATTATCTGAGAAAGATCAGCTCGAAAAAATCAGTATCGGTGTTAATGACTGGACAGCTTATCTTAAAAAGGATGGCAGATGTATTATAATGGATAACAATGACCAGCCTATTTATAAAGGTAATTTATTAACTGGGAAAATTTCGCAGGTGTTGAGTGATGACAATCAAAAATTGCTGAAAAGTGCCGTTGATAAAGAGCAAAAGTCTCGTCAGCGAGTGAGTTCTTCTGCCAAAGCAACTAAACAAGTGGAAATAGGTTAGGGGTGTTTATTTGCGTTTATCCTGCTATAATTTTGTAGCTTTTGGACGGTCGCTATCGCGCCCGCTTGTTTAGTTAACTTTAGTTCTCATTGGTTTCATGCAAGTATTAACTCAGCTTTGTGTTCGAGCATTCGTAGTAGCTTTGGCTCTTATGGATGAAAGTCTCCCGCTTCCAGTTCAGCAGGCATTGTATGAGCTACCCGATGATTTGGAGTCAAATACTAACCGCCTGTTGGAGATTATGGAATCTCATCCCCTTTTGGATGCGAGGTTTCGTGAAGTTAGGGTTGTCGAGCAATTGCGATCGCACCAGTATCACTTGCTGGCGCAACAGCAGCCACAGTCAATTATCCCTTTGCCAGACGAAAGTGATTGGTTGCCTGTGGCGCTAAAGGTGTTAAAGGCATCGGATTCAGTTAGGGAGGTAAAGAGTCTTCTTGCCACTAAGCCGTTGCTAGCTGATTATATGAGATCGGTTAAAAGTCAGTTGGTTTAGGGGATTAAAATGGTCAAAGAGGGAAAGGGAGAGGGAGAGGGTAATACCCCATTAATAAATTAAGGGGCGCAGAATTTGGATTGATTCCGGGATCGCTGCAAGCAGTCTCTAATGAATTATTTGTTTGGCTATTTCCATTAATGAATTGGCTTGATACCAATTGGAGAGGGAGGATATTATCATTTTCTTATCCCTCTCCCTCTCCCTCTCCCTTGTTGATCTAAAACTTGTTCGAGATCGAGAAGTTCGAGTATCTTTCCACCGTCTTCAATTTCGTCGAAATTAAAATACTGCTTTTTTAGGTCATTTTTGGGATGACGGATACTCTCCACATCTCCCGGAAAATCCGTAAAAGAAGTTCCTAACACTGCATTGATTGCCTCAGCGTGAGCGAAGTAGTAGGCTTCAAGCATATTCACCAAAAAGTGTACAGATGCACGATATTTTTGTGACTTTAGAATAATATCAAGCGCTTTCCGGTATCGATCGAAAACTTGTTGAGCTATATCTGTGCGGTCATACTCAAGGTCATCTATTAGCAGTACATACGCACAGGAATTTTCCGACAAATACCTTCTGGCTGGCAATCCAATATCTTTCTCATCTTCGTTAGGGATAATTTTGCCACTTCCTACCATTTTAATTGTTCGCTTATTGGAAGTTATCGGGGAACGCTGTCCGATAAAACGAATAACTTGAAAATTGCAAATTTGAGACTCCATCAGTGAACTAAATAACTTTGTCAGGTGTTCGCGTTCGCCTTTTCCAGTAACAATCAATCCGAACTGGAAGAAATAGCATAACTGTTCGCCTTTTGGTTCTTGACTGTTCATTAAACTAAGACCTCGTATTCCTGCTTACTTTGAGGTGCAATCATTTCAGCCATATAGAGCGAACCTGTAGCATATTCCGACAGTAAATCTTGGATATTTGCAATTTCGCTGACCCGTTCCATAATGGTTTTTCCAGTTTGATCTATCGACGCCGCCAAAATATCTTCTGGTTCAAACTGACTGATAAGAACGGGAGAGTGAGTGGCGATAAAGACCTGCTTGTTCCACTTTTCAGTAGCGAGTTTTACAGCTTTGGCAAAAACTGCTAAAGCCCAAGGATGAAGAGATATTTCAGGCTCATCAAGTAAGATTAATGAATAACGGTTCTGTCCTTCAGAAAATAGAGCAGTTAGTAAATTAAGCATCTGAAGATAACCGTCAGATACTCCTGATGCTTGGATTGGTTGGCGACGGCTTTTATCTAAAAAATTGGCATAGACTGTATTTCGACTCGTTTGTTCAAAAAA
>CASBRB010000266.1 GCA_949127975.1 Oscillatoriales cyanobacterium PMM_0019
ATCGACTTTAGTAGATTTTCGCCCAAGTGACCTCTTCAGTAATTAGCAATAAAAACTTCAAATTCATAGAATTCAAGTAATTCTTTAATCACAGAAAGAAAATCAATATCATCATCAATTAACAGCAGTTTTTTCATAAAAAATTACACCCGGAGTTTTATACTATCCTTAGTATCCAACCCGAATGTATAAGTTAACGTATAACTTTAAGGCAAAATGTATAACTTAATGTATAATTTAAAAAAAATACCTGCGCTAGCTACAGGAGAGGTTAGTGTTCAAACAGGCTTTGGTATTGTAGTAAATCCAGGGAGACTAGCACAGGCAAACATTGAAAACACTGTTGAGCCAGTTCCCAGCGATCCTCACGATCAAGCATAGCAATCAACTTTTGCTGTACACTAAGCAAGTAGCGGACATCATTAGCGGCATAACGGAGTTGCTCGTCGGATAAGTTAGCGGCATTACCCCAATCAGAACTTTGAGCAGTTTTGTCCAGTTCCACCTGTTCTAATTCTTGCACTAATTCCTTGAGCCCGTGACGGGAGGTATAGGTGCGGGCGAGCTTGCTGGCTATTTTCGTGCAGAATATGGGTTGCACCTGGATGCCAAGATGATACCGGAGCATGGCAACATCGAAGCGAGCAAAGTGAAACACCTTAGTAACCTCAACAGCTTCCATCAGCCGTTTTAAGTTAGGTGCGTCTGTTTGCCCTTTAACAATGCGAAGCACAGAGACGCGCCCAGGATATGATAACTGCACCAGACACAAGCGATCGCGCATCGGTAGCAAACCCATCGTTTCCGTATCAACAGCAACCGCCGACTGTTGCAGATACTCAGATAATAGGGCATCAGGAATATCGCCAGAGCATACTTGAAAATCTTCAACCACAAATTATTCCCAACCCTGCATCTCTACCAATTCTACACAAATCTGATTAATCCTGGAGCGATCGATATATTTAGGCAGGACACTTTGCGGATATACTTCCTCAATCTGACTAAACAACTCATCGGCAATACCCTTAACAGTGTCGTAAGAATATTCACAATTTCTAATAGCCCTTAACTGTGGAGAATCTCCGGCTCTTTCTCTATTAACAATCACCTCTCCAGTAATCAAAATTTCAATGCCCATGCGTAGAAGTCGAATCAAGTGAGCAGCATGTTTCACATCATACCCCACCTTTCTTTCCGTTTCAGCACGAATGGGATTCCGATTTTTTTTCCAGGATTGATAATTTTCATACTCTCTCAAAGCTGTGCGATAAGCCTGACTAATATGAAGCAACCGGATAAAATCAGGACTAGCCCTAGTCATCTGCTGAATATAAGGCAGAGTTTCCACAGGTAAAGGATGCTGCTTAAAAATCCCTTTATAATCAATTCTCGCCACCAAAAGCTCATAAAGTTCTTCAGCGGGCTGCATAAATTCAATGCAATCTCGCACACTGAGATAAAGAAACTCTAGAAAAGCATTTATTTGGTCTTTAGTCAGAGGTTTATACTCTTCAGATAATCCAAAATCAGCCAACTCTGGTTTTTTGGTTGGGGGATTGAGCAACCACTTACGATGAGTCTCAATCTTCTTCAACTGAGCAAAAGCATATCCAGAAAAAGAGTGCTTTACCTTAGTGCAAAGCATTTCTTCCCGATAAGAAACAAGTTTCTTCCCCACATCTGTCAGCACCAAATAATCCGATGGTTCTAACCAGAGCAACTCCAAAATATTAGGATTATTCAACGCAGCTAAATGCAGATACTTTCTGATCTCATAAACACAGATATCAGAAGAGCGATCGATTGCAGCCATCTTGCCCGGTTCAGTATGCCACCCATCATCCTTCTGCTCAAAAGTTTCAAAACCCAAGTAATGCCGCTTTTGAGCTACAGCCACCCCTTTCAAATCAACATCTGAACCTTCAGTATTAATCCTATAAGCCTGACTGCCAACCACAGCAAACAGAACGATCCTTTTTTCCAACTCCTCTCTATTCATAACTTCAAATGGTATCGTGAATTGCCCACCCCACTAATACACCTCTGCGTACCTTTGCGTTTCCCTTAGCGTCCCTTTGCGTTTCAAAAAAAACTACCGATTAAAAAACTGAGCAACGGTATGAACATCCTTATCCCCACGCCCAGAGCAATTAATAATAATCCGAGGCTCACCAATTAATTGAGGGCAGAGAGTTTCTAAAAAAGCGATCGCATGAGCCGTTTCCAAAGCTGGTATAATCCCCTCCAGTTGGGAAATCCGCTCAAATGCCGCCAACGCCTCTCTATCCGTCACACTATAATACTCAGCTCGTCCAATATCCTTCAAATAACTATGTTCTGGGCCAACACCAGGATAATCCAACCCAGCACTAATCGAGTGAGCCTCTACCACCTGCCCCTCATCATCTTGCAACAAATAGCTCATTGCCCCGTGTAAAACACCAGGACGTCCCAGAGTCAGAGTTGCTGCGTGTTTATTGGAATCAACACCCTCTCCAGCCGCCTCAATGCCAATCAGCCGCACCGTTGGCTCATTGACAAACTCATGAAACAGCCCCATTGCATTCGAGCCACCGCCAACACAAGCCAAGAGAATATCCGGCAAACCGCCCCATTTGACTTTCGCCTGAGAGCGAGTTTCTTGCCCAATTACTGCTTGGAAGTCACGCACCATCATGGGGTAGGGGTGAGGTCCGGCAACTGAGCCAAGGATATAATGGGTATTTTCTACATTAGTCACCCAATCGCGAATTGCTTCTGAAGTGGCATCTTTGAGTGTACCCGTTCCTGCGGCAACTGATCGCACCTCTGCTCCCATCAGGCGCATCCGGAACACATTCAGGGATTGTCGTTCCATATCGTGGACGCCCATATAGATAACGCATTTTAAACCAAAACGGGCGCACACAGTTGCCGTTGCTACTCCATGCTGACCTGCACCCGTCTCAGCAATAATACGTTGCTTGCCCATCCGCTTAGCTAGCAGCACCTGAGCCAAAGCATTATTTATTTTGTGAGCGCCAGTGTGATTGAGGTCTTCTCGCTTTAGATAGATTTGTGGTCCTGTGCCATCTGGTAGGGCATAATGAGAAGTGAGCCGCTCAGCGAAGTATAAGGGGCTGGGGCGTCCTACGTAGTCACGCAACAATTGCTGGAGTTCTGCTTGGAACTCTGGAGCGTCGCGGTATTGCTCAAACGCTGCCTCTAGTTCACTTAAAGCGGGCATCAGCGTTTCAGGTACATACTTACCACCAAAGCGTCCAAATCTACCAAAGGTGTCTGGTTGCTGGGTAGAGGTGTTGTTAGCTGTTGGGGAACTGGAAGATAGGGGAGTGGTAGTCACGATGATGGGCGGAAAACGGAACAGCCTCCATTATAAATGCTCAAGCGATTTGCAGTATTGCTTAGGTAATTTTGCTGAGAAGTGATTTAAAATCAGCAGGATTAAACTTAGGCTGGGCTCAAACCCACACACACACCATTACCTTCATTTTTTAGACTATGGCTTCTACAAAGAATAATTCCGGCAATGAAAAGCGGGTAGTGTACCAAGAATTTGGTAATATGAGCCACCAAGCGGCAGTACAACGACCGCTTCAGGATCTACCCCCGGCTCAACAAAATCTCAGGGTGCAGGCGACTCGTAAAGGACGCAAGGGTAAAACCGTGACAGTTATCAGCGGGTTTGTGATGCAACCAGAAACGCTGGAAGCTTTGCACAAACAACTGAAAACCCAGTGTGGTGCTGGGGGCACAGTGAAAGATAATCAGATTGAACTCCAGGGAGATCACACGCAAAAGCTGCTCCAGATTCTGACTCAGTTGGGTTATAAGGCCAAAATCAGCGGTGGTTGACCAAAATATTTCTGCTGCTTTGGCTTTCTGTGGTAGGTAAGGTGTGCTAAACTAGCAAATAAACCCAGGCAATGTCAACGGTAATTTCGCGGTATTTCTGAGGGGTGATCGAAAAATCAGTAAAATTGGGTAAGTTAAATCTAAAGAAGGGAAACGTAACATCGGGTAGCACTACATTATTACTATGAGATTTTTAATCCACCAAGAAGGGCCGGATATGAATACAGTTCTGGTTGTAGAAGACAGCGCGACGCAACGAGCAATGATGTCAGATCTCCTCAAAGAGAAGGGGCTTAACGTTACAGTGGCGAAAGATGGCGTCGAAGCTCTGGAGCAAATTCAGATTCAATGTCCTGATTTAGTGCTTCTGGATATAGTCATGCCTCGGATGAACGGCTATGAATTTTGTCGTAGGTTCAAATCTGACCCGAAAACTCAGAAGGTACCAGTGCTGATGTGTTCAGCCAAGGGAGAGGAGTTCGATCGCTACTGGGGTATGAAACAAGGTGCAGATGCCTACATTGCCAAACCGTTCCATCCGGCAGATTTAGTGGGCACAGTGAAACAATTACTAAGAAAATAAGACTCGGCTGCAACTGCAATCGCGGCGAGTCCCTTTGCCCTATTTAGAAATGAAGGTTGATGGGAATCGCGAACACAGTGTTCGCGAGTCAAGATATATGTATAGCAAGTCTAAATCATTTATAAAAATACCCTCACCCCCAACCCCTCTCCCAAAGG
>CASBRB010000267.1 GCA_949127975.1 Oscillatoriales cyanobacterium PMM_0019
ATTCTGGGAATGCTGTTAAAGGCTGGCGCAGTGCCGCAGCTATTAGTGGTTGGTCGCAATTTTCCACAGGGTCATCTGGTAGAGTAAAATCTTCTGGTAGTAGTGGCCAGGTAACGGTTAGTTGGTTAATTTTTGTGTCAGCGATCGTCGGCATACTGCAACTCCAATGATATCGCAATTCCCACCATTAAACTATATCACTTTCAGAAGCTCTACCCTAACCCTAAGCCTTGAACAGAGGGAAATATAAGGTTCTCAAAGTGGTAGCACCTAGATATGCCCAGTCTGCCTAAGTCCTAAAAAATCCGGTTATCGATGGTTGCGCCTGCCGGCTGACGACGGCACGATTGCTTCGCCCGCGCCGTCGTCAGCCTGTAGTACATAATCTTCTAGCGGGAAGGGAGTAGGAGCCTGCAAAACGATGGTTGAGGGTTTACGATCCCCCAATGCTAGCAAATAGAAACAGGAAATTGCTAGTTAACTGGAGTTAGACTATCCATCGCTCTCAGGGCGCGAGATAGTCTAACCTCCAGGTATTAACTGTTAATCACCAGTTGGCTAAGACGTTTAAGGATTCTCAAAACGCTATATAATTCATTACCAGGATTGCGAGTAATAAATACTTTAGATAAGGCATAAAGAGGTACTTGCTCTTTAACTAATTTAATAAATACAAAGCTACCTCCAGTAGTAATCATGCCAAAACAAGGTTTTTCAGGATAAGGATTCCCTAGCATATAAGCAAGGATTTGGGCTAGTCCTTCCTCGATAGAAAAAACTGCTTTTTTGGACTCGATCGCCATTACCCAAAACTTATCTTTTAAAACTAAAGTGTCAATTTTACCTTTGACAAGGATTCCATCATCTTCTATAACCAGGTCTATAGGCGATTCTGACCTAACATAAAAGGGATATAAATAAAAGTCACCAATAAATAAAATTGGGTCTAGCACTGCCATTCTAATCACATCTTCTAACAGGGGTGGGTAATTCAGAAGATTGATATAACCCGCTTTTACTTTGTTTAGAAGTTGTTTATCTAAATCTGTAATTTCTGGTAAGTCGTCTTGCCAGTCTCTAAAAAATTGCTCATCCTCAACTAACTGTAACCCAAAGCTGTCGATTAAGTAGCGTAAGTCTATGTCTTTGGCTTGAATTGTTTGTACCATAAATTATCCGCTTTCGAGTATAATTAATCTGTATACCATAATAACACCATTATAACATGAATGCATCTAATTTATGTAGATTGGCAACTCCTCAAGAAATAGACTTCTATACCAATCAGCTCTATCCTTTACAAGACAGGGTATTTAAAGTTGCTGAAATTTACGGCGATCGCATTTATTTAACCGGAGGAACCGCTTTATCTCGCTTTTACTTTCAGCATCGCTTGTCTGAAGATTTGGATTTTTTTACCACCAGTGAAGATTTAACTCTAATTATTAGAGATTTGATCCGGAGACTAGAAGAATTAGAAATAGCGATCGCACCAGAACGAATTGAACCTTACTTTGCCAGAATTATGGCAATAGATGGAGCTAATACTCTAAAAATAGATTTGGTTAGAGAACCAGTTGTATTCGGAGATTTAATTAAAACTCCAGCAGGAATATACATAAATAACTTAGCAGACCTTGGAGCTAACAAAGTGAGTGCCTATGAAGATAGAGCCGCAATTAAAGATATCATCGACCTTTACTTTATCACTCAAAGACATTCTTGGGAAGAATTATTCCAAATTGCCGACACGAAGCGCAACCCAATACCTTACGAACACCTACTTATGGTAAATGCTGGGGGGGTGAAAGGAGGAGCTTTATTACTAAAAGAAGTGTCGGCACAAGAAATAAACGAATTTTGCGAAATAGTCAAAGAAAAAACCACAGCAGAAATTAAAAAAAAAACCGAAATAGCAATCCAAAATCTATCTAAAATAATAGGTAGCTTGCTGTGGGATTTTCCACCCGAACATAGAATAATTAGTCGTGACTCTAAATCAGTTATACTATCTCGATTGCATCGCTTATCCCTTCCCAAACAGCAAGCTATTAGGGCGGCAATTTTGCACAGCACTTACGCACACTGGCATATATAGGGGCAACCACAGGGGGTTTGCCCCTACGAACCCGCTATATATAGAAGCAGTGCGTAAGTCCTGACTTTGCATAGCTAATCCACCCGTTGCAGTTTGGAAATTTTGGGATCGATAATTTTTTGACCAATACCAGGAAACTTAACCGCCACAGAGATTTTATTCCCTGAACCAAAAATATGGGTAATTTCACCAATACCAAAGTTTGGGTGCCGAACTCTATTGCCCACCTTCCAATCCTGTTTCTGTGTTGGGGATTTTGCAGCCCCAGAGCCACTGCCTTTTTTATCTTTGGGAGTTACCATCTCAACGGCACTCTTACCAATCGTCGGTATTTCATCAAGAAACTGAGACGGAATCGCTATTTCACGAGAACCCCAAAGCCGACGCTCACCGGCATGGCTGAGATACAACCGTTCCTGAGCGCGAGTAATACCCACATAACACAGGCGGCGCTCCTCCTCCAAGGCACTGGGGTCATCCAAACTACGGCCATGAGGCAATAACCCCTGCTCTAATCCTACCAAAAATACCACAGGAAATTCTAGACCTTTGGCAGCGTGCAGAGTCATCAGAGACAAGCTTGTTTCTCCCTCTTTAAGATCGTCGGCATCAGAAGATAGGGAAGCAAGTTGGAGAAAACTCTGTAGTGTGGCGTCTTCATTATCCTCTTCAAATTGTCGCACCGCGTTAAAAAGTTCCTGGACGTTTTCCAGTCGGTTCACGCTTTCATCAGTGCCTTGATTTTCTAAATCCTGGATATAACCAGAGTCTTCCATCACGCCTTTGACAATATCGGAAGGTGGCAAGGTATCGAGTTGCTTCTGCCAATGGGAAATCATCTGGGCAAATCTGGTTATAGACTTAGCCGCACGCCCAGCTATGGTGTTGACAGAGGTTTCGTCTGTGATAATTTCCCACAAAGATACCCCTAATTCTTGGGCGACGCCACTAACAGCATCAACGCTAGTCTTACCAATATTACGACGAGGGGTATTGATTACCCGCGACAAACTTAATGAATCATGAGGATTGACAATTAACCTGAGATATGCTAAAACATCTTTGATCTCTTTGCGATCGTAGAATTTTAGACCCCCAACAATGTTATATTTGATGTCACTGCCCAGTAGGGCGTCTTCAAAAGCACGAGATTGGGCGTTGGTGCGGTAGAGGATAGCAAAACTACCCCAGTTTAACTCTGAATCTTGGCGTGCTAAGCGGCGAATCTGACCGATAACGAATTCGGCTTCATCTGTTTCATCGTCGGCTGTGTAAAAATAAATCTGTTCGCCAGCCCCCCGTGTAGCACGTAGCACTTTATCGATGCGTTGGGTGTTGTGATTAATTAGCTGGTTGGCAGCGTGGAGAATATTCTCTCTGGAGCGATAGTTTTCCTCTAGCTTTACCATTGTGCGAGTGTCATCATCTGGCAAGCCGTCGCCAAAGTTATCCTGAAATTCCAGCAAAACAGTATAGTCTGCACCCCGGAAGCTATAGATAGATTGGTCTACGTCTCCCACTACAAATATAGAGCGATCGCGCCAATTACACTCGCTTTTTTTTGTCTCCCCATTCGTCACCAACAGGCGAATTAATTGATACTGAATCCGGTTAGTATCCTGATATTCATCCACCAAGATATGATGAAAGCGCCGATGCCAGTAAGCTAATACCTGCTCGTTTTGTTCAAACAGCTTCACAGGCACTAAGATCAGGTCATCGAAGTCTAAAGCGTTATTCCCTGCAAGCTTATCTTGGTAGATACTATAAACATCAGCAATGACTCGCCCTTTATAATCTGGTTCCTCTAGCTGGTATTCTCTGGGTGACAATCCCTGGTTTTTAGCGTTGCTGATGGCGTAGCGGACGCTACGCGGTTCAAATTTCTTGTCATCCAGGTTTAGCTGTTTGGTGACAATTTCTTTAATCAGACTTTGAGCATCAGATTCGTCAAAAATGGAAAAGTTACGGTTCCACTGGCGTTTTTTTTCATCTTGATATTTCTCGACATCAAACCGAAGAATCCGGCTAAAGAGGCTGTGGAAGGTGCCAATCCATAAGTCTTTGATGAAGGTTTTGTAAATGTACGATTTCAAGCTTGTCTGCTCTGGCGGTGTCAACCCTTCCCAAGGCTTGCCGTATTTCTTTTCAGCTTGCTGTTGAGCAAATAACCGTTGCATCCGCTCCTTCATCTCCCGCGCCGCTTTGTTGGTAAAAGTCACCGCCAGGATGTTTTCCGGTGCGACACGGTGCTTGAGGATTAAATTGGCAATCCGATAGGTAAGCGCCCGCGTCTTGCCGGAACCCGCCCCGGCAACAACTAACAGAGGACCACAGAAATGTTCTACGGCAGCGCGTTGTGAAGGGTTGAGGTGGCTCAGAAAGTCAGTGGCTTGAGTCATAGTTTTGACAACTCCCCGCGTCTTTAGACGCGAGGATTCTTGGAACGCTATCGCGAACTTGCTCAACAAGGATGCGACATTAAGTTGGACCGATCTAGCATAACACTTAGGTGTGTGCTTTTTTAACGTGCAACTTTTCTGAAGCAGTAGCGCCGTGAGCAGCGTGACCATTTTGATGATTAGTATGCCCATTACTATTGCGCGGCTGAATCACACCATAGCCCCCGTGGTTGCGCTCGTAAATCACGTTAATCTCGCCAGTGTCAGCATTGCGGAACATAAAGAAGTCGTGATCTACCAGTTGTAGCTGTTCCAAGGCTTGTTGAGTTGTCATCGGCGGCATCGCGAAGTACTTGGTACGAACTACTTCTTCGGGAAGAGAGGGAGTGCGAGAGCCAATCAGATTTGACTCTACAGGCTGTGGTTCGACTACTTCACCAGTTTTCACTGGAACATGGGTTTTCTGATCGATTCGTCTTTCTTTGTATTTGCGCAGTTGGCGAGCAAGTTTATCAGCTACCAAATCGATACTGGCGTACAGTGTCTCGCTACCCTCTTGCGCCCGAATTACCGTACCGTTGGCGTAGAGAGTGACTTCAGCTATCTGCTTAGAGGTTATCCGGGGATTACGCGCCACCGATAAATTTACATCTATCTCTGTAGTGATGTTCTGAAAATGGCTCGCTGCCTTCTCAATTTTCTGTTGTACGTACTCACGAATTGCGTCTGTAATTTCAATGTTTTTGCCCTGGATTACAAGCTTCATATGATATTCTCCCACTAAGTATTCCACCGAAACCTAACGAAGGTGGCGAGGAAAGCGAAACGATGCTTGTCGCTTTCCCATTAGCACTCAAATGCTCGTTGGTTTGAAGGGGGCTTTCATGCTCCCGAACTTTTTTAGGTAATAATCTCACACTAGCACTTTGTATTCTGGAAAACATGTAAGTTTGATTTCTCTTCAAATTCCTTTGCATAGCTTGACATTTCTTGACTTAGTCCTGTATCATGGTATAATGACGTGCTATTCGCTTCGAGCAGTAATGTTGGGTTTCGTTCCTCAACCCAACCTACAACTACAACTACATATTATTTTCTCGTTCCCAGGCTTTGCCTGGGAACGCTGTTGGTGAGGCTCTGCCTCCCACGCTACTGCCAACACCAATGATGCTCTGCCTCCCAATTCCACGCACCAGCCCGCCTCGGTGCGGAGTGTAGGGGCACCCCCCCTCCCCCCGTGGTTGCCCTCTTATTTGAGGCTCTGCCTCAAAGCCTTCGTTCCCAGGCAGAGCCTGGGAACGAGAAAAACACGGGGGCTTTCATGCTCCCGGATTCTTTTAGTTAAATACTGTTCGACTTGTGAAAAAGTTCATAAAACTCTGGATAATTCATATTTTGGGTGCGGCTCCATATCAACCTTTCTGCCAACTGATAGACAAAACAGCTAGCTGGACGATTTTGGAAAAAAGGATTAGAATTTTTTTGCATATCTTCATCAATCAAATAGTAGTAACTTTCGTCAAAATCGTAGGGTTCCAGTAAACAATTCCAATATTGATTTTCCCATTCCACATATTCAGGCAAATACTGCTGTACAGCCTTGACAGCAGCTTGTAAATTTTTCTGGAACACTGCATTAATCAATTCTGCTGCTTCTCCACAGATAGTCAAGATATTCTCAGCTTCACCAAAGAGTATATTGAGAACAATATACTCTTTGGTTGTTGACTCAAAATTATTAATAATAACTAATGCTTCATTTTCACAATCTCCGATCGATAAAATTCCTACCTGATGAGGAAAAAGTAGATCTACCAAGACCGACCAATCACCAGCACTAATTTCCATTAAAGCACTTAAAGCCCTACTAGCTTGATGATTGAAGAATCCGGGGCGAAAAAAATTAACTAAAGTAGCAATAGCTTCTGGATGGGATTTGTGAATTTTTACCAAAAGATAGGCAACTGACAACCGATCGTCTTCATCCTGGGTATTGTGTAATAACTTATTCAAGGTATCAAGCGCCAACTGATTTCCTGGAGCGATATGCCATAGGCTATAGGCTGCCTGCTCGTGGATAAATGAGTAGCGCGGCTCGGTTTGCAGAACTTTGCTTAAAACTTGAATCACCGTCTGGTTTCCATACCCTAAGAATTGCAAACTCCGAATAATTTGCATAAGCAATGGTTGGTCAGAAATATGATCGAGGAGTTTAATTAAAGCTGCGATCGCGTCATACTTATTATCCCCATCGAAAGTAACGTGCGACTGCTCTAGCAATGCAGCGACTTCCTCTGGTATAGCAGAGTTAGACATAGGGTATGTTCGAGTAATCTGATACCATGAGTTTGTCAATTGCGAATTGACTTCAAAACGTCGCCACTTATTGCTATGTTTCACAATTGTTTCACATATCGGGAATTTCTTCAGCTCAAAGGAAGCGAATTTAGCGATTAAATAAGCTCTAACTCGATAGAAGTTTCCCACCCCATCTTCAAACTCTATTAAGGCTTGGATAAAATTATCAAGTTGTTCTGGTGGTAAGTCTATTCGTCCCAACCATAGTACAATAACTTCTTGCCATTGCGCCTCAAAAATGCGATAATTACCTAAATGAGGATTGTCAGGAACGTGGTTTAGTAAGAAGTGCCAATCGTCAATATGTTGCGCGGCAAAGTATTCCTGAAACGTGGGATGAAAGAAAGCATAAACGGGTTCAAAAGGATCTTCTGCTGCCACACCTACCTGATTCAGCCAACCTAACTGCATCGCTAGCTTAAACAGTTGTGTATCTGGTTCCCCTAAGTGTTGACAAACGAAGCGACGGGATAGCCGAAATCGGGATAAGGATTGCTCTAAAGCCGAAATCGCCAAGTTCCCCAAAGCCTGATTTAATTCTCTCTGTTGGGATAAAGTTGTAGGAAAGTGTTCTTGTTTCCACAGGTAGAACAACTCAACAAATCTCTGATAAAGTGCAGCTTTATTATTTGGTAATTCTCCTTGGTATAATTGCCAGGAATAACACAGCAATGCTAATCGTAGGGGATTTTTGACTAAATCGAGAATGCGAGTTTTAGCGGGTTGGTTTAATTCAGTGACTAGCTTAGCTTTTAATTCTGGGGTGCTGGCAAACCACAAGTCAATAAAATCTTGGATCTGGGAGTGAGAAAAGTCGAGATGGCGGTAAACATCAAACTTATAGAGGGAATTGTTCCCAGCCTCCCAAACATTTAATCTACAGGTTAATACTATTTTAGCTGATGACACCCATCCGCGTATGTGGGAATCGATCGCTGCTAGAGGATTGTCTACTGCCATCTCGTCAACACCATCCAATACCAGCCAAACCTGTCCCCGATTAAACAGCTCTACTAAAGCATCTTCCATATCTGGCGTGACTCGCGCTCTTTTGAACGCATCTTTGAGCCATACTTGTAGCAGATACTTTTCAAGATTTCTGCCCTGTAAGTCGGCAAGGGATACCCAAATCGCTACATGCTGCTCAGTTTTGGTAAACACCCAATCCGCTATTTGCTGCAACAGGGTAGTTTTTCCAGCTCCCGGTTCGCCAATAATGGCAATACGTTTACCCTGGCTTTTGGGGGTATTACCCTGGGCTAAAACTTGCTCAAAAAACTCATCGCGTTCAAAGGAACGGGTAATTTCATAATCGGTAGTAGAGTATAAAGAAGAGCCTTGCTCTGGGCAAACATCACCGCTGCGCTGTGGCTGTCGCTTGCGCTCTACCAATCCTAATGGCACATAAATTTTCTGGCTCTCAAAAGTTGCACCTCCTCGAGTTGTTAGGGGATTAGTAGTCAATGCCAGTTTTTCTTTCAGCATTGCTGAGCAAACCTGCGGATGAATCAGAAATCTCTGCTCCGGATTTTGGTTGATTGGCTTTGTAAGCTCCTCGGTTGGTATATTTAATGCCTTAGCGATCAATCCAACACTATCTATATCAATTCTAATCCCCTTCAAAAACCTCTTAACTGTATCAGGACTTACCTTTGCCTCCTCGGCTAGCTTGTCGATAGTCCATTTCTTCTCACCTTTAACAGCTCTGACTTTCTCGATTCCTTCAGGGGTGGCGGCAATGCCACGGTTTCTTTGATTCATTAGGGTAATGGCTTACATATAGGGCTATTCATAGTTTAACCTGCATTTTCCTATCTGCCCTTAACTGCACTAAACTGCCCTTGTGGGAATACTGCTGATTAAATTACTTTGGAATGGTAGTTAATTTACCTAAAGTCAAGATGATGAATCCATATCCTAAAGACAACAACATCAATATTGGGGTGTTTAAACAAGTTATTGGAATTTCTGACTTCAAGAAGCCGGAACTGTTGTGCCGTGCTTTAACTCATCCTTCATTTATTCACGAGCAATCCAACTTAAATCAGCAGCAAAAAGAGCAGCAATCTATTGAATATAGACGACTAGCACACTTAGGCGATGCCATTCTAGGTGCTATTGTCACCGATTACCTATATCATCCTCCTGTGCCGCCTTTAGGTTCAGATGCACTCACCAACTTAAAAAGCAAGCTTGTAGATAAGAAGAGATTATCAGTATTTTCACAGGAGTTGCATTTGAGACAGCACGGTTTGTTTGGGCGAGGCACATCACATGGCAGTACAGGCGATCCGAATAGACTTCTCAGTGAAACTTTTGAGGCTTTGGTCGGTGCTATATATCTAGAGCTTAACTTCTCCCGTACTCGTGACTGGTTGGTAACCCGCTTCATTAAAAAAGCCGCTAGTACTATTTTAGATGATATCTTTGAGTTAAACCAAATTTTGGCTAATTTAAAAGTTAACCATAAGCTACATCAACAGGATATAAAGCAAATTGAAGATTTGCTATTGTCTAAATCTTTACGTTCTCAAGTAGGTATAGATTATCGCCCACTCCGCGAATTATTAGCAGCAGGTGAATGGCTGAAAGCCGACCAAATGACTAGGTTATTGATTCTAACAATAGCCAATCGACAAGTAGAAGGTTGGCTAGATATTTTACATATTCAAAACTTACCTTGTCTAGACCTTCAGACTATTAATCAGCTTTGGGTTGATTACAGCAAGGGGCGTTTTGGTTTTAGCGCCCAAAAGCGGATCTGGAACCAAGTAAATAATTTTGGTGAATTTAGCGATCGAGTAGGCTGGCGTATTAATGGGCAATGGCGGTGGTATGAAAATTTATCTTTTAATGAGCGTGCGCCGGAGGGGCATCTACCTGCGTTTAGTGGTTTGAGAGAAGTTCCAAACAGTCGTTCCCTATGGGCAGTACATGATGGAGAACCTTTTGCCCAGAAGTTGGGATTGTGTTCTATAGATTGAGTGTAGTTAATTAACCTGAAATCATGGCGGTGAAAAAATGTTTTCCTTAAATCGCTCATCAAAATTTGCTCTGGCAAGTCTGACTTTTTTGGCAGTTATAACTGGGTTTATAGCTAATGGTTGTGCTAACAATAAAAAAACTGCTGATTGTCAACAATACGTAAGAGGTCTTGAAGAAGAATTTCGTGCGGCTGCAAATATTTTCCGCTCTACGCCGCA